>CAURVX010000013.1:0-33266 GCA_963528605.1 uncultured Gemella sp. | reverse complement strand
TTATCGACATCGAGTTTGGACAAAAGTGCTACCATCTCAATAGTGCAATTACTTCCATATTCTAAACCTCCAAATACTTTATACTTTTATACAAATTGTATTATAGCATTTTTCAATCAAAATTTATAGGTCTAACTCGTTTCTCTTTACCTGTGTTAGTCGTTTTTCTTATTCCTGTAACTGCTCTATATTTGTAAAGTTTTGCAAATACTATTACGCTATATTATCCATATCATACAATTTCTTATACTTATCATTTATTGCATAAAGTTCACTATGAGTCCCATCCATCTCTATTTCTCCATCTTTAATGAATATTATTCTATCCATATATTCGATAGAGTTTAAATGATGGGTAATCCATACAATTGTTTTATCTTTACTAGACTCAAAAATTGTAGTTAATAGTTCATGCTCTGTCTTTGGATCTAATCCTACAGTCGGCTCATCTAATAGTAATAATTCATTATTTTGAATTATACTTCTAGCAAAAGCGATACGTTGACGTTCTCCACCAGAAAATCTACTTCCTGTTTCAAATACATTCGTATCTATTCCCTCTGGTAAACTTTGAAGTAATTTGGTTAATTGTGCTTTTTCTAAACTATCATTAATTTTATCTTCAATTTCAGCTTCCTCTAATTTTGTATCTAGCAGAGAAAGTTTAAGATTTTCTCTAATCGTCATATCAAATAGATAAGGTTTTTGGTTTAAAAGCGAAATTTCTGTACCTAACATTATTTCTGTTGGTTTTTTATCAAGAACAATAATCTCACCATGATAATCTGTATAAGTACCTGTTAATAATTTTACCAATGTAGATTTTCCTACACCACTTCTTCCTAATATTGCTACTTTCTCACCTTTTTTAATAGACAGTGATAAATTATTTAAAATAGTTTTGCCTTTTTCATATTCAAAAGATAAGTTTTTAATATCAATAATATTTCCTTCAGAATTTATTGAATCGACAACTTCAACTTTTTCGTCATCTTCTTGAGCATAAAATTCTTTTACTCTATTTATAGAAACCTCATATCCCGGAATGTGAGCCACAGCTTCACTTGTCATTACAGCTACACTAAGAACTGATAATACCATCATACAGAATGATGCAATATAGACATTTTCGACTACATTGTTAACTGTCATATTCCAACAACTATAAATCATTAAGAATGCTACGGCACCCGCAAGTAGGTTTACAAAGTTTTCTCTTAAGTGAACGAATGTTTTAATCTTTCTTTCACGACGTAAAAGTTTTTCTTCTTTAGCTTGGTAATCATCCATAAATTCATTTACTTTATTAGAAGAAATCCAGTCACTTAGTCCGAAAATCGCACTTGTAAAATCACGGTATAAGTTGTACTTAGCTTCTTTCATAATTTGAAAGTTCTTTCTAGTAATAGTAAGTGAAGCAAATGGAACTACAAATATTATAAATAATCCGAATAAAGATGCTAAGATTGCATAATTCATATCATAACCAAACATAACTGTAATAAAAACTACATATAGTACTAACGAAATAATACTAGGGAAGATTGTTTTTAAGTAAATATTTTGCATATTTTCAATATCTTCAGAAATAATACCTAGTAAATCACCAGATTTATATTCTTTCTTCAATTTTAATGCTTTAGGTTCTAATATTTTATATACCCTACTACGCATTTTTTCAATTATTCCTAAAACTAAGTTATGACTCACTAATCTTTGAATATAAGCAAATGTAGATTGTAACAGTGAAAATGTTCTTGTCAGTACTGTAGGTACTTGTAGCATTAGGATATTTCCTATTTGTAATGATGCTTTACTGATTAAGTAACCTGATACATACATTAACGCTGCTCCACTAATAACAGACATTAATCCTAAAAAGACTACTCCACTCATTACGCCTTTATTCTTTTTAATTTCTTTTCTTATAATTGAATTATTTTTCACTATAGCTACCTCCTACTAGATTAGCTTTCAATTCTTCAAAACGTGGTGAATTTTTAAATTCGTCAACTTTCTCAAAATCACTAACCTTTCCTTGTTCTAGATTTAATACATAATCTACATTATTCAACCAGTGTAGTCTATGTGTAGCTATAATTACAGTTCTACCTTTAAATAATTCTAGTAGTTTTTCTTTAATCTCAAACTCTGTTTCTATATCCAAGTGACTTGTAGGTTCATCTAAAATAATTACTTCTCTATTACTAATTAATGCTCTGGCAATAGCAATACGTTGTGCCTGACCACCACTTAATTCTTGACCACCTTCTCCAATATTAGTGTCATAACCTTGTGGTAATGTAGAGATGAACTTATCTAAACCTACTAACTCGCTAATTTCTTTTAAATAATCTTCACTTATATTTTCATTAGAATAGAATAATACATTATTACGAATTGTATCTGGAAAAATATAAGGGAATTGTGAGATATAGGAGATATTATTTGACCAGTGAACATTTTTTAAATTTGTAACTTCATCATTTATTAATATCTCACCTTCACTTTGTCCATTAAATCCAGATAATAGTGAGATTAATGAAGTTTTTCCACTTCCACTTTGTCCTACAAGACAAATCTTTTCACCTTTGTTAATCGATAAAGTAATATTATCAAGAATTTTTTTGTCATCTTTTATTAATCCTACATTTTGTAGTTTTATACTTTCTACACTTTTGATAGAAGATTTCTGAGATTTATTTTTCTCATTACCCACTATCATTCGATTAATATCTTCATAAGCCATCTGACCATCAAGCGTAGCGTGGTAATCTGTCGCGGCTTGTTTCATCGGTAGAAAAAACTCTGGCGCTATTAACAATACAGTAAGCGATGGTAATAGCACTGTACTTCCATCTAATAGTAGAATTCCTAATCTGACAGCTAAAAGTGCAATTGCAATTGTTGTTAAGAAATCGAGTGCAAAACTGTTTAAAAATGCTACACTAAGTGTCTTCATAGTACTTTGACGATACTCTTTATTTTTCTTTTCCATAATAGGTAAGTAGTTTTTACTTACACCTAAGAATTTAAGTGTTTCTACTCCACGAATTGTATCGATAAAGTTATTTGATAATGCTCTATACTTTTTATACTGTCTATTCGCCATATCTCTAGCGTTAATACCTAGTAGTATCATAAAAATAACGATAACTGGTATTACAGAGATTATCATTAAGGCTGATACATAATCTGTATAAAATATAAAAATAACTACTAAAGTCGGGATAATAGCTCCACGGATCTGTTTTGAAACATTTAGTTCAAAATACTGTTTAACTTTACCTATTCCATCAATTGCTAATGTTACTAGTTTTCCTGATCCTTCTCTTGAGGTAAAATCAGGACCTAAATCAAAGTAACTCTGAAGTAATTTTCTTCTAATATCTTTTTCGAATTTAATAGCATGATTTTCAGTAAAATATTGTTGTAAATGTAAGAACACTATCCTAAAAATAAAACCTATTAAAAAAAGAACACTGTCTCTTACTACATTATCAAAATTTTTATCAAATAGCCCAACTATGGCTTTTGCTAAAAAAGCAGCCTGTATAATTATACAAGCTGCTTCGAATATTGATAATATTAATAGTGTCAATGTAAGACTTTTTTTAACAGGAAGTTTTAATTTTGCTTCCTTTTTTTTCATTGACTAATACTCCAATTTATCTTCTTTAGTTAGTCGTTTTCTAAAAATAGAATATGACCAAACTTGGTATCCTAAAACAAATGGCAATAGGAATAATGCAACTATTGTCATAAGTCTTAATGTATATCCTCCGCTCGCAGCATCATAAATAAATAGTGATTGACTAACATCATTACTGTTTATAATAGCACGTGGGAACATACCTGCGAAGACACTTAGAGTTAGGAACGCTAAAGTTCCTGATGTACTTAAGAATGCACCTAAGTCACGACCTTTAAAGTTTAAAACAAATGATAACACGAAGAATACTACCGCAATTACTGCTAGTACTAAACCAACATAATAGTTTGTTGTAAAGATATCTGTTTTAAATAATGCCCAGATTGCAAATACTAATGTTACTACCGCAGCGAATGGGAATAACAATGCAGATGTTGCACGAGCTGCATTTCTTAGTTCTCCTGTAGTTTTTAGAGCTAAGAATTGTGCTCCGTGAACTAACATAAGAAGTAACATCATTACTCCACCAAGGATAGTGAATGGAGATAATAAACCTAAGAAACCATCAACTAAGTTTTTCTTAACGTCAAGGTTTGCTCCTGTCATGAAGTTAGCTACTGCAACTCCCCATAATACTGGAGGAAGTAAGCTACCAACAAACATTGCTATATCGAATGATTTAATCCAAGTTCTATTATCACCTAATTTACCTCTAAATTCAAATGATACGCCTCGCAAGATTAACGCTACTAACATTAATACGAATGCGATATAGTAACCACTAAATAATTTACCGTACCAGATCGGGAAAGCTGCGAACATTGCTCCACCACCTGTTAATAGCCAAACTTCGTTTGCATCCCAAAAAGGACCAATTGTATTGAAGTAAACACGTTTATCTTCATCAGTCTTACCTAGTACTTGAGCTAGTACCCCAACTCCGAAGTCATATCCTTCTAATACGAAGAATCCTGTAAATAGTATTGTAATAAGTAAGAACCAGATATTTGGTAAAGCTACTGACCAATCCATACTATGCTACCTCCTTCACAGTTGTTTCTTTTTTATTCATTGTGTATCTAAATGCGATAAATTGTGCAACACCTAAGATTGTATATAATACACAGAATACTAATAATGAGAATAATACTGATGCTCCTGAATTTGGTGAAACTCCTGATTCAGTAGCCATTACTCCAAAGATTAAGAACGGTTGACGTCCCATCTCTGCCATTATCCAACCACAAGCAGTAGCAACTTCAGCTACTAATAGTGTCCATGGCATAAGCTGTAAGAACCAACGTTTTTTAGTTTCAGTTCTCTTGAATGCATATATAGTACCAAGTAACGACATTAAGATTAAGATACCAACTGAACCAGACATAACTCTAAATGAGTAATAAATTGTTGGTACGTCTGGTGTATAATCAATGTGTTTTCCGACTACTGGATAATATTTCTCATCCATTTCTTTTTGAAGAGCTTTCATACCTTTAAGGCTTCCTTCAAATTTATCGTATGCTAAGAAACTTAACAGACCTGGAACTTCAAGGTAGTGTTCTGCTTTCTGTTGTTTCTGATCAATTGTTGCTAATACTGAGAATGGTGCTGAATTTTCAGTATCTTCATATAGTGCTTCAGCAGCAGCAACTTTCATAGGATATTCTCTTACTAAATATTGCATTTGAGAGTGTCCAGTCCAAAACAGTCCTAATGAACCGATTAAAGCAGCTACGATAGATATTTTAAATGCTTTTCTAAACATTGCAACTTCATGATTACGTAGCATTTTCCAAGATGCAATACCTGCAATTGTGAATGCCCCTACAGTTAACGCCATTGTTACTACGTGAGGGAATTGGTTCCATAAGTATGGGTTTTTAATGATTGCAAAGAAGTCAATCATTTCAGCTTTTTTACCAATTACACCGTTCTCAACATATTTAACACCTACTGGATGTTGCATAAATGAGTTAGCTGATAAAATCCAAAATGCTGACATAAGTGTCCCTATACTTACTAACCAAATACACATTGCGTGTAATTTTTTATTAATTTTCTCCCAAGAGAAAATCCAAATACCGATAAATGTAGACTCAAGATAGAATGCAAGTAATGCTTCTATCGCAAGTGAAGGTCCAAAAACATCCCCTACAAATGAAGAATATTCAGACCAGTTCATACCAAATTGGAACTCTTGTAAGATACCTGTAACAACACCAACAGCGAAGTTAATTAGGAATAAGTGACCAAAGAACTTCGTAATTCTTTTGTAATGCTCATCGCCAGTTTTAACATAAATACTTTCAAAAATTGCGATTAAGAACACCATACCTATTGTAATGGGTACAAAGAAGAAGTGGAACACTGTTGTTGCTGCGAATTGTATCCTTGCAAGAATAAGTGGATCCAACATAGATATACCTCCTTATATGTGTTAGTTTATATTTAATTGTAAATATTATATTATTATTGTATAACATAGTTTTTATTATGGCAAAACAAAAATGATAAAAAGTAGTATTTTTCCTACATTTTACCATTTTTCGTTCACATTTTGTTCACAATTAGAGATAGTTTTTATATTATCACGTAGTTGAACATTTTATTTTTTATATTTTAACTATGTGTTACTCCCAATAATAAACTCACAATTAGTATCACTAGTACTAAAATACAAATTCTTACAAATTTGTACTCTTTTTCTTCAATATAGACATACAGTAAACCTAATATACGTAGAACAGGTGTTAATATTAAAAGAAATATACCAAACATTAAGTATGAATAATAATTAAATGATACTAAACCTCTTAGCATTTTATTAAAAGTATATCTTTCTAAAGTTAATACTCCATCTGCTCCTTGTATAAAACTAAGTATAATTCCTGTTATGATAAAGAATGAACTTACAAAAACCCCTGTTTTTATAATATTTGCAATTACTATATTTATATCTCTTTTTCCATTCATATTAAAGCACCCCCAGACCTTTCAGGAACATGTTTATAATAGTAAATAGTAAGATTGGAAGGAAAATATAACGAATATACTTTGCATCTAATCTTTGCATTACTTTTGCTCCAGTTCTTGATCCAATTAAAGTTCCAATAGCTATTGGTGCTGCTACTACCGGATTAATAGTACCATTAAAGAAATATATTAACGCACTTGCTGTTGCAGTAACTCCCATCATGAAGTTACTCGTCGCTGTACTTACCTTTATAGGCAATTTCATATAAGTATCTAAAGCTACAACCTTAAATGCACCACTACCAATTCCTAGTAATCCACTAGCAAACCCAGCACCAAACATAACAAGGGATCCTTGAGGGACATTAGTAACATTATACTTTACAGTTTCACCTGTAGCCTTGTCATAATATGTTGAATTTAATTTATATTTATCAGCGTACTTATCATTTTCTACTTTTTCTTCTTCTTTTTTCAATTTAGTTATTAAACCTGTTTTTTTCAACATTCCATAAAAAGAATTTAACAGTATTAAAGAGAAGAAAATATATAATAATTTAGATGAAAATACTCCAGCCATAAGCGCACCTACTACTCCTCCTGCTGTAGTAAATACCTCTAAAAGCATACCTACTCGCATGTTACTAACATGATCTTTTACAAATGCTATTGCTGAACCACTACTTGTTGCAATAACCGCAACAATACTTGCTCCAATAGCATATTTGATTTCAAATCCAAATAGTATTGTTAATGCAGGTGTAATAATAATTCCACCGCCTAACCCTACTAAAGAGCCTAAGAAACCTGCAAGCACAGCTATCAATATAAATTGTAATATTTCTACCATTATTTCTCCTTTTAATCTTTTGAATATATTACTAGTACATTATTGCTAACTACTAATTTAATTTCTTCATTACTTTTAAATTCGTTACTAGTAGCATTAGGACGATTTAATGTCAGCATTAGATCTTTAACTTCATATTTAGAATTTTTTATTGTCATTAAAGTATCTTCATAAATAGGTACTATTGAGAAATACTTATATCCTACTATGTTCTCAAAGATAGTTAGACCTTTTTTAGCTACTGTAATAATATTATTATCATCTATTATTCTAATTTTAATGTGATGATATTTCTTATTATTAAGTAAAAGTATGTTACCAAAAAAGTGATCCAGTCTTCTTCCAGTAGCACCATAAATATCTATTTCTTCAACTTCTTCAAATAATTCTAAAATATGTTCTAAAGCAAATTCTGCATCTGTTAAATCTTCACTACTTTTCACTTTAAAGTACTTAGATTTTTCTTCAACCGCTCTTCTTTGGTCTAAAGTAATCGAATCAAAATCTCCGCAACTTAATATTGGATTAATTCCATTATTAAGTAAGTACAACGCGCCTTTATCTACTCCACACCACAAATTAGACGAATGGACTACCTTTGGAAATACTCCACCTAACATTATGTTTATTTTTTTTATATTCATTATTTTAACAACTCACCTAATGTTTTTTCTTTATCACTTGCTCCGAATAAGAATGAACCACAAACTAATAGGTCTGCACCTTTATCTCGACAAGCTTTTGACGTTTCTGTATTTATTCCACCATCTACTTCTATTAAGAAGTTATAATTTTTTTCTTTTTTAAGTTTCGCTAATTCTTCAATTTTTTCCAACATCTCAGGAATGAATTTCTGTCCACCGAATCCTGGATTTACAGTCATAATTAAAACATAATCCAATTTCGGCAATAGGTATTTAATACTCTCAATTGGTGTTTGAGGGTTTAGTACAATACCAGCTTTTTTACCGTTGTTTTTAATTACTTGAATAACTCTATCTGCATGATTAGTAGCTTCGATGTGGAAAGATACCATATCACAACCTGCTTTGCAAAATTGTTCTACGTAGTTTTCTGGATTTGCAATCATAAGATGACAATCAAAAACTTTATCTGTTTTAGGGCGAATTGATTCAATTATTGGGAATCCAAATGAAATATTTGGAACAAAGTTTCCATCCATTACATCAATGTGAAACATATCAATACCGATACTTTCTAATTCTTTAATATCTCTTTCTAAGTTAGCAAAATCTGCTGATAAAATTGACGGTAATATTTTCTTCATCTTATCTCTCCTTTATATATTTTCTCTTTTGATTTTGTTTTTCCGTAAATAATACTTTATAGTCTTCATAACGACTTTCTAGTATCTCTTTACTTTCTACCGCTTCTTTGACTCCACATTGAATCTCTTCCATGTGATTACACGGTTTAAACTTACAATCATAATCGTTAAATTCTCTAAATAAATATTGTAAATCTTCTTTTTCGATAAATGTAATGTCCAATGAAGAGAACCCTGGAGTATCCGCGATATAAAAATCATCTATTTGATAAAATTCCGTATGCCTCGTAGTATGTCGTCCTCGTCCAAGATGTTTAGAGATTTCTCCAGTTTCAATATCTAAATGTTCTGCAAGCTTATTAATGAAAGTCGATTTTCCTGCACCAGATTGTCCTGAAATAGCTACATACTTTTCTGAAATGACTTGTTTTAATTTTTCAATGTCCTCATCAGAGTTTGTAAATACTTGATATCCTATTTCATAGTAATAGCTCATTATTTCTTTCATTTTAATAAATTCTTCGTCACTTAATAAATCAAGCTTTGTAAAGACAATAATGATATCTACATTACTATTTTCATTTAGACAAATTGTCTTATTCAGTAACTTACTAGAAAACTCAGGATCTTTTACAGATACTACAATTATACTGTAATCTATATTTGCTACCTTAGGTCGTAGTAATTCATTTTTTCTTTCTAATATTTCTACAACATATCCTGTATTATTATCACTTAACTGAATTTTTACATCATCTCCTACTAACGGTGTGATATTCTCATTTCTGAAGTTTCCTCGCGCCCGACACGTAATATGCTCTCCAGAACAATCTACATAATAAAATCCACTAAGTGCTTTTAAAATTTTTCCTTCTTTAGTCATAGTCCTCCTTTACCTTTATGGCATTTTTACCAACTACTTATTTAATTTTTCTTTTATTTCTTCTTTAGTTTCTTCAGCTAATCTCAACATTTCAATAGAGTGTTCTTCTGAAAGTTTTGTCATCGTATCTCCAGATACCATTCTTGCTACCTCTGCAATCTTTTGTTCTTCAGTCAACTCTCTAATAACAGTTAATGTTCTCTTATCAATGATTTCTTTACTAATTAGTAAGTTAGTATCCGCCAAAGCTGTTGTTTGAGGTAAGTGCGAGATACATAATACTTGTGAGCCTACTCCTAGTTGATACATCTTTTCAGCCATTCGTTGCGATACTCTTCCACTTACTCCAGTATCGATTTCATCAAAGATAATTGAAGTAGCTTCTATACTTCTAGAGAAGATTATTTTTAGTGCTAACATCACCCTAGAAAGTTCTCCACCTGAGGCTACTTTAGATAATGATTTTAACGGTTCTCCCAAGTTAGCGCTAATCAGAATCTTAACATCGTCTTTTCCTGTTGATGAGAATTCTTTTTCTTTAAAATCAACCTTGATAGTACTTTTTTCCATATATAAGAATTTCAACTCATCTTGTATAAGTTTTTCTAATTTTAAAGCTGTATCTTTTCTTAATAAACTTAACTCTTCAGCTAAAACTGTTAATTCTTCTTTAATCTTCTTACTTTCTTCTAAATAATTTTCAAAGTTTTCTTCATAATTTTCCAACTCATCTAATTCTTCTTTTATAGTTTCCGTGAAATCTATTAACTCATTTAATGGTTTTGAATATTTTTTTTCTAAAGTTTTAATCTTATCTAATCTATATATCAATCTATCTAGTTTTTCTTCATCATATTCGATAACATCAGTATAGCTAGATACTTCATATTTCAAATCATCTAAGATATAGTATAAATTTGTAATTTCTTCATACTTTTCTTCAAAATTTGAGTTGTATCTAGTTAATTCTCCTAAACTAGTTCTAATTTCTGCTAGTTTAGAAATAACTCCGTATTCTCCATCGATTCCTTCAGTAATACTATAAGCAAGGTTATTTACCTTCTCAAAGTTCTCTAGATAGTCAATATCTTTTTCAAGTTCTAAGTCTTCATTTTTTTTAAGTTTCATCTGACTTAATTCTTTATATTGGAATTTCAAGAAATCTACTTTTTGAAGAACATCACTCTCTTGTTGTTTTAAGTTATCAATTTTTTCTTTTATTATCTGATATTCTTTATACTTCTCTTTGTATTTTATATACACAGGTTGTATTTTCTCACGATTAAAAGAATCTACTAAATTAAGATGATTCTTTTCTACTAATAGAACTTGATTATCGTGTTGTTCATGGATATCTAATAAATGAGCAGCTACTTTTTTTAATGTCGATAGGTTAACTATAGTCCCATTTATTCTACAGACACTCTTTCCACTACTATAAATGTCACGACGAACTACTATTACCTCATCTTCTAGATCTAAGTCTAATTCATTAAAAATTTCCTTAACTTCCTTACTCTTTGGAAAATCAAATACTCCTTCTACACTAGCCTTATCTTCACCATATCGAATATAGGAAGTTGAGGTTCTTTGACCTGATAATTGCGAAATTGCCGCTAGAATCATTGATTTCCCAGCACCTGTTTCTCCACTTAAGACAGTTAAACCATTTTTAAGTTCTATAGTTGCTTTTTCAATTATTCCAAATTGCTTAATATTTAACTGAATTAACATTAGCTCCTCCTCTATTTAAAGTAATTATGAGCATTGTTTACGATATGCTCGATATTTATATTTTTATTTTCTACTTCTTTAGTTGCATTGTATTTTAATGTCATTAGGAATTCGATATTTCCTTCCCCACCTGTTATTGGAGAATAAGATAAATTCGTCATACTAAAACCAACACTATTGGCTAAAAGTAAAACCTTTTCTACTACTTCAAGTTGAACTTTTTTATCTCGAACTATTCCACCTTTTCCTACTTTATCTTTTCCAGCTTCGAATTGTGGTTTTACAAGAGCACAAACTTCCCCACCATCTTTTATAATTTCTGCAAGATTTGGTAGTATTAATGACAATGAAATAAATGAAACATCTATTGATGCTATATCTATATCATATACATCAAAGTCTTCTTTTACTGAATGTCTGAAGTTAGTTTGTTCCATTACTTTTACACGTTCATCATTACGTAATTTCCAAACAAGTTGATTTGTCCCAACATCTAATGCATAGACAAACTTCGCTCCGTTTTGTAAAGCACAGTCCGTAAATCCACCAGTTGAAGAACCAATATCGATCATTACCTTATCTTTAACATCAAAATTTAGTTCATTGATTGCTTTTTCTAATTTAAGCCCTCCACGACTTACATAAGGCATCTGTTTACCTTTAATTCTAAGTTCAGCAGTTGATTCAACCTTTTCTCCTGCTTTGTCTATTCTTATATTATCATTATAAACAATACCAGCCATTATCGCTCGTTTTGCTTTTTCACGTGATTCGAATAATCCTTGACTCACACAAAGGACATCAGCTCTCTCTTTTGCCATAATTACCTCTTTTAAATTTACTAGTTATTTTACTTTGAAATTTTTTAAAATTTGTCTATTTCAAACATTCTTTCCTTTTAATTTTACCATAATAATGACTTTTTATCTATGAGAACGGCATGTTTATATACACTTTATGTTTAATATTTATTTTTTACACATAATAAAGAGCAACTTATGAAAATAAGTTTTCTAAGTTGCTCTAATGATGTTTAATCTATTTTACTTTTTTTATGTTCCAAATGTCTTTGGCATATTCTTCTACTGATCTATCTGCAGAGAAGATTCCAGCATTAGCAGTATTAACTAAGCTCATTTGTCCCCATTTTTCTTTATTTTGATAAGTTTCTGCTACTTTTTCTTGAGCTGCAACATAACTTTCAAAGTCCGCTAGACACATATAATTATCTTGAGTTAATAAATAATCTACGATAAAGTTGAAGTTCATTCCGCCTACAGTCATAGTTCTAATAAAATCTAGTGTTTCTTTAATCTTCACTGAATTATTATAGTATTCCCATGGTTTATATCCTTGTGCATTTAGTGCATCTACTTCTGGCGTTTCTAAACCGAAGATAAAAATATTTTCATCTCCCACAGCTTCATGAATTTCCACATTTGCTCCATCAAGCGTTCCTAAAGTTAAAGCACCGTTCAGCATTAATTTCATATTACCTGTTCCACTTGCTTCCTTACCTGCTTGAGAAATTTGTTCACTAATATCAGCAGCTGGTATAATTTTTTCTGCAAGAGTAACTTTATAATCTGGTAAGAATACAACTTTGATGTATTCACGAACTAATTCATCACATTCAATCATTTGAGAGATTGAATGGATAAATTTGATGATATTTTTAGCCATTTGATATCCAGATGAAGCTTTTGCCGCAAAAATAAATGTTCTTGGCACTGGGCGCAAGCCGTTGTACTTAATTTCTCTGTATAGGTATACAATGTGTAAAGCATTGAGTAATTGACGTTTATATTCATGTAGTCTCTTAACTTGAACATCAAAAATAGAGTCTGGATTCACAGTTATACCCGTAGTATTTTGAATATATGTAGCAAGTTGTTCTTTTTTAACTTTTTTAATTTCTTGAAGTTTTGTTACAACTTTCTTATCATTTTTGTAATCATTTAATTTACTAATTTTAGATAAATCTTTAACGAAATCATCACCAATTAGGTCTTTTAGATAAGATGCCAATTCAGGGTTCGCTTGACCTAACCATCTGCGGTGAGCTATACCATTCGTAACATTACCGAATTTTGTTGGATATAAATCGTTAAATGCTCTAAATGTTGATTCAACAAGAATATCACTATGTAATTTTGATACACCATTAACGTTATGACTTCCCACGATTGATAAGTTAGCCATTCTAATTTGATTATCATAAATTATTGCAGTTTCTCCCAATATATAATGTTTACCTTGATCAATTACCCACTGACAGAATCGTTTGTTAATTTCTTCAATAATTGAATAAATACGTGGTAATAACGGCTTAAATAAATCTACAGACCATTTTTCTAAGGCTTCTGCCATAATTGTATGGTTTGTGTAGGCAAACGTCTTAGTTGTAATTTCCCAAGCTTTGTCCCATGAATATCCATATTCATCAAGTAATAATCTCATTAATTCTGGTACTCCCATAGCTGGGTGAGTATCGTTAATATGTAATGCTACATGCTCACTTAAGTTTTCTAATGTACCAAATTCATTATAGTGATTTTTTAATAGTTGTTGAAGAGATGCACTAATAAAGAAGTACTGCTGTTTTATACGTAATTCTTTACCCTCATTTGTGCTATCTGCAGGGTATAATAATTTTGAAATCGATGAGGCAATTGCTTCTGCTTCTGAAGATTTAGAATATTCTCCACGTTCAAATAATTTCATATTAAAACCAGTTTTCGCTTTTGCTTCCCAAAGACGTAATGTATTAACAGTTTTAGTTTTATATACAGAAATTAATAAATCATATGGTTCCGCTTGGATTGATGTGTAATCTTTGTGCTCAACTTTAAATCCATCTTTAGTCATTTTTTCTTCTACATGACCGTAGAATCTTACTTCAATTTCTTCATCATTTCTATAAACAAGACCATATTTTCCTAAGTCTAACCAGTAATCTGGAAATTCTTGTTGCCAACCATTGTTGATAACTTGCTTGAAAATTCCATATTCGTATAAAATTGAGAATCCAGTTACCGGATAATCACTACTAGTTAAGGCATCTAAATAACATGAAGCAAGTCTTCCAAGACCACCATTTCCTAAACCTGGATCTGGCTCAATATCATAGATTTCATCTAGATTAAAATTATTCTTTTCTAGATATTCTTTAGTTTCCTTTTCAATTCCTAGATTAAATAAGTTATTTCTTAAAGTTCTACCTACAAGAAACTCCATTGACATGTAGTAAGCACGTTTTTGTTTTGTTTTTTTCAATTCTTGTTCGTAAGCAAATTTTTTCTCAGATAATTTTTCTCTTACAGTACTCATTAACGCTTCATAAACTTGACGTTTACTTGCTACAGTTATAGTAATCCCAAATTGTCTTTTTAAATACTTCTCTATACGTTGTTCAAATTCTTGATTTTTCATTATTCTCTCCTATAATCTAGTTTATTAGACTATTTCATTGTACATATCTATATATTGTAAAGCTGATTTTTTCCAACTTACATCTTGTTTAATTGCATTTTTCATAATTTTATTCCAAATATGACGTTCTTGATAATAGCAGTAAGTCGCTCTGTAAACAGCATCTAGCATATCATACGCATCGAAACTTTCAAATGTAAATCCTGTTCCAGATTTACCATCAAATGGTTCTACCGTATCTCTTAAGCCACCTACTCTGTGAACTATAGGTACTGTAGCATATCTCATTGAAATTAATTGAGATAGACCACATGGTTCAGTTTTAGAAGGCATTAAGAACATATCACAAGAACTATATACTTTCGAAGACATTTCTGAAGAGAACATTATTATGCTTCTTACTTTATCATGTCGACGATATTCTAATGAACGCAGTGCATCTTCATAGTGTCTGTCACCTGTTCCTAAAATTACTAATTGTGCTCCAGTTTTTAAAATCTCATCTGCTACATGCAGAACTAAATCTATACCTTTTTGATGGGTTAATCTTGTAACCATTCCAATCATTGGAATATTTTCATTCACTTCTAAAGCTAATTCTTCTTGGAATTTCAACTTGTTTTGCACTTTATTTTTTAATGTTTTAGAATCAAAATTTTTGAAGATTAGATTATCAGTTTTCGAATTAAATTTATCAGTATCTAATCCATTAATAATACCGTGAAGTTTACCTTGTTCTATCCTTAAAATATCATCTAATCCATATGAGAAGTATGGATCTAATATTTCATGAGCATATGTTTCACTTACAGTATTAATTCTATCAGCTAATTGTATAGCTCCTTTTAATAAATTTAAATCACCTTTGTAAATTAGTGCATCAAAGTACTTATTATCTAGCCCAAATAAGTTACCCATTTCATAAGGATTGAATTTACCTTGGAATTCAATATTATGAATTGAAATTACACTTTTAATATTTTGATAGAATCCTTCTCCTCTTGCTTTTAGATCATCTAAATAAATAATTGATAAGGCTGCATGCCAATCATTAGCATTTACTACATCAGGTTTATAGTCAATATGCGGTAATATTTCTAATGCTGCTTTCGAGAAGAATGCGAAACGCTCTCCGTCATCTTCTTGACCGTATACACTATCTCTATTGAAATATTGTTCATTATCAATGAAGTAATAAGTGACTCCGTTTACTACAGTCTCAAAGATTCCGCAGTAAACTGTTCTCCATCCTAAGTTAATAAAAATATGTTGTCTGTATTTTAAATCATACTTATCTCTATCTATTGATGAATACAACGGCAGTACAACCCTTGCTTCTACATTTTCATCTTGAAGGGCTCTCGGTAACGAACCTATAACATCACCTAGACCCCCAACTTTTACAAATGGTGCCGCTTCAGCTGCCACGAATAAAATTTTCATTATATTTCTCCTTATTCGTAATTTACTTTCATACTAAAAGGGTTAGTTTTAGATGCAGTCTATCTGTATATTATACTCTTTTTTCTTTTGAAAATCGAAAGTTTTACAAATCTCTCCTACATTTTAATCTAACCCTTTTTTATTATTCTACTACTTTACCTTTTTCTACGATAACTTGGCAGTTTTCTGTTCCTTTTAATTCAACCTTTTCTGAAACTACTGCATATTTATCTAGAATTACACAATCTAAATATGCTGATTTTTTAATAACACAATTCGGCAGTACTATTGTGTTTTTAATTACTGCACCTTCTTCAACTACAACATCTCTAAACAGAATACTATTTTCTACAATTCCATTAATTTCACAGCCGTCACCCAATATAGAATTCTTAACAATTGCACTATCACCATATGTAGTTGGTACACTATCTGCTACTCTTGTTAGAATATCTGTTCCTGATAAGAACAAATCATTTAACTTATCTGGATTTAATAAATCACGGTTGAAATTATAGTATTCTTGGACACTATTAATTGTTCTATTGTAATTCTTAATTTCATATCCGTAAACATTTAAACGATGGAAGTTCTTAGTAATAAAGTCTAGTAGGAAATCTTGCCATCCTAATGTCGTACCTTTTTTAACTAATTCTTTAAACATTTGTTTAGACATTATATAGATTTTAACCTGCGTCGGGCACACTTCATCATATCCATCATAATGATATAAACTATCATAAACTCTATTTTTGTCATCAAAAATTATCTGCGATTCACGTTGTTGAGGTTTTCTATATGTATAAGCTAACGTTATATCTGCATTTGTTGATTTATGATAATTTACCATATCTTTAAAATCAATATTACCTACAATGTTTCCATCAGCTAAAATACAATATTCTTCTAACAATGTATCTGCATATTTTGTAGCATCTCCTAGTGCTTCAATCTTATTTTGAGCTACACGATTTGAATGATGATTTGACATCGGTGTAATAAACTTAAGTCCACTATTTTTTCTATTTAGATCCCAGTCTTTCCCCCAACTCAGGTGATCCATTAATGATTTATAGTGATAGTTTGTTACTACTGCAATATTTGATACTTCAGCTTTTACTAAAGAAGATAACATGAAATCAATCATTCTATATCTTGATGCAACCGCCAATGATGCTAGTGTTCTATTCCTTACTAATCCTTGCAAATCATCATTACGATAGTTATCTGCAAATAATACACAAAACGCATTTACCATATTATTTTCCCTCTACTTTCCTATTGTCATTTACAACTTCATCCCTACCGATTACTGTTATTTGTTCTTTTCCTAAAACTATTTCCCTGTAACCAACTTCTACATTTTCTTTAACTACCGAACCTTCAGCAATAATTGAATTATAGACTTTAGCACCTTTTTCTATTAGAACATCTTTCATTATAATACTTCCTACAACTTCTGCACCTTCTTCAATTCTAACACCTGAAGAAATAATTGATTCAGAAACCGTACCATAAACTGCAGTACCATCAGAAATCATAGAATTTTTTACATTTGCACTGTGTCCTAAATATTGTGGCATTGCACCTTCATGACGATAGTAAATTCTCCATAATCTGTCATCAATGTTGAAGTTTTCTTTATTTTTAATAAGATCCATGTTAGCTTCCCATAAACTTTCTATTGTACCTACATCTTTCCAATATCCATAAAATGGATAAGCGTAGATGTTTTTACCTTCGTTCAACATCATTGGAATAATGTTTTTACCGAAGTCTTTTTCACTTTCTGGATTTTGCTCATCACGAATTAGGTATTCTCTAAGTTCTTTCCAACTAAAGATATAAATACCCATTGATGCTTTTGTAGATATTGGATTTTCTGGTTTTTCTAGAAACTCAGTAACTTTTAAATCTGTATTTGTATTTAAAATACCGAAACGGCTCGCTTCTTCAAGAGGAACATTAATATGTGCTATTGTTAAGTCAGCACCTTTTTCTTTATGGAAATTTAACATTTCTTTGTAATTCATTTTGTAAATGTGATCCCCAGATAAGATAAGTACGTATTCTGGATTGTATTGCTCTATATATTTAATATTTTGATAAATAGCATTTGCTGTTCCCTTGTACCATTCTCCCGTTTTACCTGCAGTATAAGGTGGTAGAATAGACAATCCTCCATCCATTCTATCTAAATCCCATGGTTGACCATTACCCATATACGAGTTAAGTTCAAGTGGCATAAACTGTGTTAATACGCCAACCGTTGAAATTCCAGAGTTCGCACAGTTTGATAATGGAAAATCGATAATTCTATATTTCCCACCAAAAGGTACGGCTGGTTTAGCCATGTCCTTAGTTAATACTTGAAGCCTCGTACCTTGTCCTCCTGCTAGTAGCATAGCTACTACTTCTTTTTTTCGTGCCATAAATTTGACCCCCTTCATCTAAAACTTAATATTTCTTTTCTATATACATCGTTGTATAAGGTGGTATGTTTATACTCAAAGTATATTTAAATTCGTTTTTCACTTTATTTATAGTTTTTAAATTTCTGTTTGAAATTGCTAATCCATCGTACTTCTTAGCATCCGAGTTCAATGCTATTTTATAACTTCCCCAAGTATTTACTCCTATTTCGTAATGTTTTAATACTTGATTTGAAAAGTTAGTCACTACCAATACTTCTTTACCAGATTTGTCTTTACGTGAAAAAGCAAAAACATTATTGTTATTATCGTCTACAACATGCCATTTAAATCCGTCCCAATCACTATCGTTTTCCCACAATGCAGGTGTAGATTTATAGTACTTGTTAAGCTCTTTAACATATCTATGTGTTAATACGTGTTTAGGATAAAGCATTAATAACCAATCTAATTCTCTTTCTTCATCCCATTCAATAAATTGAGCAATATCAATTCCCATAAATGTCAGTTTTTTCCCGGGATGTGCATACATATATCCTAAGAATGCCTTAAAATTACCAAACTTATCTTCATATGGAACAGGACTTTTATCTAATAGTGATTTTTTTCCATGTACTACTTCATCATGTGAGATAGGTAAGATGAAATTCTCTGAAAATGCATAATGCATTGAAAAAGTAAATTTGTTATGTACTCCTTTTCTGAAGAAAGGATCTGTTTCTAAATAATCAAGACTGTCATTCATCCATCCCATATTCCACTTAAAGTCAAATCCCAAACCACTATGTTCAACAGCGGCTGTTACTTTTGGATAACTTGTTGATTCTTCAGCTATCATAGAAACACCAGGGTAATTTTCTTTTATATAAAGATTTAAATTTTTTAAGAAATCAATTGCCTCTAAATTTTCAAAACCACCATAGATATTTCTTGCAGATTTCTCCTCATCTCTGCAGTAGTTTAAAAATATCATTGAACTTACAGCGTCTACCCTAATACCATCAATATGGTAATCTTCTATCCAAGAAATTGCACTTGATGTTAAAAAGGATCTTACTTCATTTCGTCCATAGTCGAAGACTCTAGTTCCCCAACCTTCATGTTCCATTTTTCTTGTATCTGAATATTCATAACAATGTGTCCCATCAAATTCATATAATCCATGAGCATCTTTTGTAAAATGTCCAGGTACCCAGTCCAAAATTACTCCAATATTATTTTGGTGACAACAATCAACAAAATACATAAAATCTTCAGGTGTTCCATATCTAGATGTTGGTGAAAAATACCCCGTTGCTTGATACCCCCATGATTTGTCATAAGGATATTCAGTTATTGGTAACAATTCAATATGAGTATAGTTCATATCTTTTACATAGTCTACTAGTGTATGAGCCAATTCTCTATAACTTAATTCCCTACCATCTTCATGATGTTTCCAAGAACCTAAATGTACTTCGTAAACATTCATTGGACGATGATAAGGAACCTCTCTATTTTTCATCCATTTGCTATCTTTCCATTCATAGTACGGTAACGAATAAACTTTTGAAGCTGTTAATGGCCTAGTTTCAGCATGTTTTGCATAAGGATCTGCTTTCCATAACTCAGTTCCACTTTTAGTAACTATTACGTATTTATATGCATCATATTGTTTAATACCACTAAGCTCAACTTCAAATATACCTTTATCATTAATTAATTTCATTTCATGAGTATGTGGATGCCAAGAACAAAACTCACCAGTTACAAATACCTTTACTGCATTTGGAGCCCATACTCGAAATGTACATTTATCCCCATCTAAGAATGATCCTAAATATTTATGGCTATGGTAATTAGTCCCTTCATGGAATAAATATTCTGCCATATTATTGTTCACTAAATAACCCCCCTCTTCACTTAAAGTAAACGTTTACTATAGTTGGTAAAAATTTTTAGCATAAAGAAATATGAATAAAAATAGTTTATTTTATCACTAATTATTTCCTTATTTTTTATACCTATAGTATAACATAATGAAGCCTTGATGTAAATGTTTTCTTTAGTTATTTTCTACAAAAAATTATAGCCCTTACATTGCTTTTATATTAATTATTTTTCATTATTTTATAATTAAATTATTTACTTTTAAAAACTTTTATATTAAAATTAAATTGATTGATTTTAGAAAACAGTTTAGTAATGAAAATTTTATGTTTCGGAGATGAAAAATATGATTAAATTTAATCCAATAAAAAATAAATACCCTCAGGGGGCATTAAAAAATAATGACAATTTCTATTTTGAAGTATTCATAAAGGATGATTTTTACTTTAATGACTTTAAAATAATTATAAAAAATGAATATACAGGTGAAATTATTTCTAAGAGTTTAGAATTTAAAGAAAAAGCTAGAGAAAACTACTCTACTTATCATGTAACTTTTGAACAATTTAATACTGGTCTTTATTTTTATCATTTTGAAGTTCACTTTGACAGTTTTTATGTCTACTTAAAAAATGATAAACTAGACGGCAGATTGGTAAATAGCAAAGATGAACTACCTGATTGGCAATTGACAGTTTACGATAAAAACTTCACTACTCCAGATTGGTATAAAGGTTCTATAATGTATCAAATTTTCCCTGATAGATTTAAACGCAGCCAGAATTTTACCGCAAAAGTCGCAAAGAATGAAAATGTGAGAATTAGACATGAAAATTGGAATAGTGTTCCGCATTCATCTATTACTCATGAAAATTATGGAGCTAAAGATTTTCTAATGGGAAATCTACTAGGTATTGAAGAAGAAAAAGAATATTTCAAAAAATTAAATATCGAGAGTATCTATCTTAACCCAATCGTTGAAAGTCCGGAAAACCATCGTTATTCAACTTCAGATTATTTTAACGTTGACCCATATTTCAGCACTAATGAACAATTTGAAAAGTTTTGTAAAAACTTTAAAGATGATAATATTAGAATCATACTAGATGGTGTATTTAGTCATACTGGTTCAGATAGTATCTATTTCAACAGATATAATAATTACGACAGTGTCGGAGCTTATAATTCACAAAACTCACCATATTATTCTTGGTTTAATTTCATAAATTTCCCTAACGAATATCATTCGTGGTGGGGATTCGATAACCTACCT
Organism: uncultured Gemella sp.; assembly: GCA_963528605.1. Lineage (GTDB taxonomy): Bacteria > Bacillota > Bacilli > Staphylococcales > Gemellaceae > Gemella. Next base: position 11,437 of record CAURVX010000013.1, on the reverse strand, counting down.
ACGGTAATAAAAGAAAATAAAGAATACAGCGATTTTATTAATAATAAGGATAGTGGTGTTGTCAACTTTTGGCAGAAACTTGGAATTTCTGGATGGAGACTTGATGTTGCTGATGAGTTTCCTGATGAATTTTTAGATAGAATCCGTGAAAGTGCGAAATACTATGACAAAGATGCTCTAATCATCGGTGAAGTTTGGGAAGATGCAACTAATAAGATTTCATACAATACTCGTCGTCGTTATTTCTTAGGAGATCAACTTGATAGTGTTATGAACTATCCTTGGAAGAACGCAATTATTAATTTCGTAAAAAATAAAAATGCAGAAGACTTTACTCTTGAAATTTTAAAACTAGTAGAAAATTATCCTCGTCCGGCTCTTGATGCTGTAATGAACTTATTAGGAAGTCATGATACAGAACGAGTATTAACTATGCTAGCATTTGACAATCCTGAAGACGTTCCTGTTCACGAAAGACCAACATATAAAATGTCTAATGAACAATATGCTAAAGCGAAAGAACTCCTTAAGTATGCTAGTTTTATTCAGTTTACCATACCTGGTGTTCCTTGTATTTATTATGGCGATGAAATTGGAATGTATGGATTTAGAGATCCTTATAATCGTTTAGGCTTTACACATAACAATAAGGATGAAGACTTGTTAAATCACTATATTGAACTATCAAATTTTAGAAATAAAAATAAAGAGGATTTTATTACAAACTTTGAGTTTATTTATACAAATAACAAGTGTGTTGCATATAGACGAAATAATATTCTTTGTATTATAAATCTTGATTCTAAAGCTCATTTTATTGAGAATTACTCTGGTGAAAAACTATTTGGAAATAACAACGTTTATTCAACTCCTTTCGGAACAGTTGTTCCACCTAAAAGTTATGTCGCTATGAAAATTAAATAATTTAAAATACACAATTCTTAAAAATAAGGATTGTGTGTTTATTTATGCAATCGAAATTCATATCTAATTATATAGTTTTTAAGCATTAAATTTCTGAAAAAAAGAAAGGACTCATATTGAATCCTCTCTTACGTTATTATCCTGAGTTTCTAAGTCCTGTAGCTACTCCGTTAATTGTTATGTGAATTGTATTAATTTGTGATTCAGGTAATTTACCTTCTCTTGAACGTTTAATTAACTCTAATTGAATTAAGTTTAATGTATTAAAGTACTGTAACCTATTTTCTAAACTTCGACTTAAATAAGTATTATCTTCTAAGAATGCTTTATGTTCTGAAATTTCTAAAACTACTTGTTTTGTTAAATTCCATTCTCTTAATATTTCTTCATATACCTGCTTAGTTTCTTCTTTTTCACATAGATTTGCATATTCTTTTGCTATGTCCATATCAGATTTTGACATAACCATGTCTACATTTGAAAGTAGAGATGTAAAGAATGGCCATCCTTTATACATTTTACGAAGTTTTTCAATATTTCCTTTATCTTTTTTTATAAAGTTTGAAAATGCTGTTCCTACTCCATACCAACCAGGAAGCATAATTCTACTTTGTGACCATGAGAATACCCATGGAATTGCTCTTAAACCACCAATATCAGTAATTTTTTTACGTGACGCTGGACGAGAACCTATGTTTAAACTTGAAATTTCTTTAATTGGTGTTGCTTCAAAGAAATAATTATAAAAGTTAGGATTTTCAAAGACTAGTTCTCGATATTTACTGTAACTATCTTCTACTATTTCATCCATAATAACTTGGATTTCAGGTATATCTCTGATATCTATATTGATTTTATCTGCATTCATTCTTTGAATTACGGCAGAGAATAAGGCTTCTAAGTTATAATATGCAGCGTCACTGTTCCCATATTTGGCTGCGATAATTTCACCTTGTTCTGTAAGACGAATTCTATCTTGTACACTTCCTAGAGGTTGAGAAATAATCGCATCATAACTTGGTCCACCACCTCGACCAACAGTACCACCTCGACCGTGGAAGAATGTAACTTTAATATTGTGTTTTTCTCCTAATGATGATAGCTCCTGTTGCGCTTTATAAAGTGACCATCCAGATGATAGGTATCCGCCGTCTTTATTACTATCTGAGTATCCTAACATAATTTCTTGATACCTTCTATTATCACTTACCCATTTTTTCACGATATCTAGACTTAAGTATTTATCCATTACTTCATATGAATTCTCTAAGTCTTCGATTGTTTCAAATAATGGTACTAGTTGTAATCTTGCAAAGTCACTTCCCACTAAACCAACTTCTTTAAGCATTATTGCAAGCTCTAATAAGTCAGAAACACTTGTTGTGTGTGAAATAATATTTTGTTTAATAACATTGTCACCAAGTTTATCTTTTAATTTTCTAGCTGTTCTAAATATAGCTAGTTCTTTTCTTAATTCTTCTGATTGTTTATTTTCATCATTTATACTTAATGGACGTGGATCTTCTTTTAATTGTTTTAATAGAAGTTCACATTTTTCTTCTTCACCTAAGGAGCTATAGTCTTTTTCGATATTAGCACTACTTAATAATTCAGCCACTGATGCTTCATAAACACTTGAATCTTGACGCATATCAATACTTGCTAAATAGAATCCGAAGATTTTAACAACATTAAGTAATTCTTCAAATTCTCCTGTTACTAAGATTTCACCTTTATTTTCTAACAATGATTTTTCAATTATTGTTAAATCAGCAATAAATTCATCAGCTGTAAGATATTTTTTTCCAATTTCTTTATCTTGTAATAGATACTCTCTAGTATTTTCAAGTTTCTCTTTAATATGTGATATCGCTTTTCTGTATAATTCTTTTTCTCTATACTCGGAAGTATCACTTGAAAGATTCGCTAATTCTTCTAGTTCTTTACTTCCTTTAGTAACATGAGAAGACATTGAGAATGTTCTATATAAACTATTTAACTTTTCAATATAACACGTTGTAATAAGCTCACATTGTTTCATTGCTGATAGATTTAATGTTTCAGCAGTTACAAATGGATTTCCATCACGGTCTCCACCAATCCACATTCCCATTGTTATTGGAGTTTCATTTTTTAATTCTATATTATTTTCTTCTAATAATAATTTATACTCAGTCATTAATTTTGCAATTGCTTTAATAAATGATAGGTTGTAATATTCTAATACGTTTGTGATTTCGTTAGCTACTTTTAATTTTTTCTCACGAATAATATCACTTTGTGTTAATATTTCGATATGTTTTTGGATTGCATTTTTCCATTTTCTTTCATTTATTAAACCATTTTTTACATCACGGTGTTTTCTCAATAAACTATGAAGTTTTTCTGTTAAATCAAGAACTGTTTTACGTTGAACTTGTGTTGGGTGAGCCGTTAAAACTGGAACTACATTAATATTTTCTAAAATATTTTTATCTTTAATATTTTTAATAGACTCAGATAATTTACCTACATATGTTTCACCTATATTATTTTTATAGTTGACTTCATAAGCTAAATCAACATCTTCAGCTATGTTAATTAATAATGGTAAAATTGAAAAGAAGTTTGCAACAATTTCCATTTCTTCTTGAGTTAAATCTTTAATTATAAGATTTAATTTTTCGTAATTTTTTTCATCTGCTAATGCTTTTAATTCTACAATTTTTTCAAATGTATTTTCAGAAATCATTTTTTGTGTTGCTTTTAACAACATTTCTGTTAGAATTTGAATCTCTTCTTGTATAATATTTTCATTTACATTGCTTTCTAATCTTGTATTTTGCATTTAGTTACTCCTTGATAAGTTTTTTACTAATAAAGTATATTTATCAGTTTTAACTACATATTCCATTATAAAACTTTTTTTCTAATAAAACAATGAATTTTAAGAATTTTTTTTATATTCTTAATTATTTTACTAACTTTCTTTAGAAATCTCTTTTTATTGTTCTTATTTCACTATATTTAATATTTTATTTTAAACCACTTACAAACCTTTATTATATTATAATTTTTACATCAAAAGTTATTTTGAAATACTATTATTTAATACTTTATTTTCATAATAAAAAAGAAAACTCTATAAATAGTAAAATACTACTTATAAAGTTATCCTTATATTTTATCTAATTATTTCTATTCTTCTTCGTAGCTTTCTTCCTTAGCTGCTAAAGTTACAGTCGCTACTTTTTGATCATCAACTAGGTTAATAACTTTAACTCCAGTCGCTGTTCTTCCTAATGTACTGATTGTTGAAACATCTATTCTAATAATAATTCCTTGATCAGTCATTATCATTAAGTCTTCATTTCCTGCGATTGATTTAACCGCTACAATCTTACCTGTTTTCTTCGTAACTTTTGCTACTTTAACCCCTTTTCCTCCACGGTTTATTACATTGAATTCCGTAGATTTAGAAATTTTACCAATACCATTTTCTGTTACTGTTAAAATTTTCTTAGATTCATCGACTACTTCCATACCTACTACGTAGTCACCTGGAGAAAGTGTAATACCTTTAACACCACGACTTACACGTCCCATTGTACGAACTTTTTCAGCATTAATTCTGATTGCTTGCCCATTTGCTGTAACGATCATAATATCTTGATCATCTGTAATTCTTTGAACATCAATCAACGCATCTTCTTCATCAAGTTTAAGTGCAATCTTACCTTTCTTAAGAATACTTGCATAATCTCCTAATTTAGATTTCTTAATGATACCGTATTTAGTTGAGAAGATTAAGTTTGTATCTTCTTCTTGTAAATCAGAGATTGCAATAATAGAGTTTACTTTTTCTTCTTTCTCAATTTCCAATAGATTAATAATAGGTATTCCTTTAGATTGTCTACTCATTTGGTTAATTTCGTAACCTTTAAGAGTATAAACCTTACCTTTATCAGTAAAGAATAGGATATGATCATGAGTTGAACAACTTAGCATATAAGCCACATTATCCTCATCATTTGTAGTCATACCATTTACTCCACGTCCACCGCGTCCTTGTGATTTATAAGTACTTGCAGCAAGACGCTTAATGTATTGGTTATGAGATAGAGTGATTATAATTTGTTCTTTTTCAATTAAATCTTCGTTCTCGATTTGATCTACTTGTCCTTCAATAATTACACTACGACGTTTGTCTCCGAATTTTTCCTTAACTTCTAATAATTCATCTTTAACGATTTGAATTACACGTTCTGGTTTAGCTAGAATATCTTCTAAGTCAGCGATAAGTTCCATAAGTTTACTATATTCTTCTTCAATTTTATCACGTTCTAAACCTGTAAGTCTTTGTAAACGCATATCTAAGATAGCTTGTGCTTGTATTTCAGTTAATCCAAATTGATCAATCAGTCCAGCTTTAGCTTCTTCAGCAGTTTGAGACCCACGAATTAAGCTAATAATTCTATCAATATTATCTAAAGCAATTCGTAAACCTTCTAATATGTGTGCACGAGCTTGTGCTTTTTTAAGATCGAATTTAGTTCTTCTAACTACTACTTCTTTTTGGTGTTCTAAGTAATAGTAAAGTACTTCTTTAAGATTTAATAACTTAGGTACTCCATTTACAAGAGCAATCATATTAACACCAAAAGAACTTTGTAATGGTGTTAATTTGTATAAATTGTTTAAAATTACATTACTATTAACATCTCGACGTAATTCAATTACAATTCTAATACCTTTTAAGTTACTTTCATCACGAAGGTCTGTAACACCTTCAATTTTCTTATCACGAGCTAGTTCAGCAATTTTCTCAACTAATTTCGCTTTATTTACTTGATAAGGAATTTCTGTAATAACGATTCTTTCCTTACCATTTTTCATTTGCTCAATTTCAGTTTTACCACGCATAATTACAGAACCACGTCCTGTTGTATATGCTTTAACTATTCCGCTACGCCCTAATAAGAATGATCCTGTTGGGAAGTCAGGCCCCTTAATTTTAGACATTAGTTCAGCAATTGTTATTTCAGAGTTATCAGCTAATGCGATTACCCCATCAATAACCTCACCTAAGTTATGAGGTGGAATATTAGTCGCCATACCAACGGCAATACCACTACTTCCGTTAACTAATAAGTTTGGAATTCTTGCTGGTAATACTTTTGGTTCTTGTTTCGTTCCATCATAGTTATCTTGCATATCAACAGTATCTTTGTTAATATCACGTAGTAACTCAGAAGCTATTTTACTCATTCTAGCTTCAGTATAACGCATCGCAGCAGCACCATCTCCATCAATAGAACCGAAGTTCCCTTGACCATCTACTAAAGGATATCTACTATTGAAATCTTGTGCTAAACGTACAATTGTTCCATATGTTGCAGAGTCACCATGTGGGTGATACTTCGCCATTACTTCCCCTACAACGAAGGCACTTTTTTTGTAAGGTTTATCATATGTTAACCCTAAATCATTAAAAGCATAAAGTATTCTTCTATGAACTGGTTTTAACCCGTCACGTACATCTGGTAAAGCACGTGATACAATAACACTCATTGAATAATCTAAAAATGAATTTTCAATCTCAGTCGTTATGTTTCTTAAGGTAATATTATTTGTATTATCTTCCATGTTCTATCCTTTCTTTACTAAATGTCTAAGTTTATAACATTTAGAGCATTATCTTCGATAAATTTACGTCTTGGTTCTACTTTTTCACCCATTAATGTATCAAATGCAGCGTCTGCTCTTTGAGCATCATTAACACTTACTTGGTACATTAAACGGTGGTCTGGATCCATTGTTGTATCCCATAGTTCTTCTGCATTCATCTCTCCAAGACCTTTGTATCGTTGAACAGTATACTTTTTATCTCCAGCATGCTCTTCAATATTTTGTTTCAGTTCTTCTTCTGTATGACAGTAGAATTCTTTCTTGCCTACTTTTAATCCGTATAGAGGTGGTCTAGCGATATACACATATCCTGCATCGATTAATTCTCTCATATATCTGAAGAAGAATGTTAATAATAATGTTCTAATATGACTTCCATCAACATCGGCATCGGTCATAATAACGATTTTGTGATAACGAAGTTTATCGATGTTTAATGTTTCACCAATTCCCATACCAATAGCTGTAATTAATGAACGAACCTCATCGTTAGCTAGTACTTTGTCGATTCTTACTTTCTCTACGTTCAGAATTTTACCTTTAAGTGGTAAAATAGCTTGGAATTTACTATTACGTCCAAGTTTTGCACTTCCTCCCGCAGAATCCCCTTCGACTAGGAATAATTCACATTCGGCTGCATCTTTACTTGAACAGTCTGCAAGTTTCCCCGGTAAGTTAGTAAATTCTAAGGCATTTTTACGACGTGTAGATTCACGAGCTTTCTTTGCTGCTATTCTAGCACGTGATGCTTGAAGACCTTTTTCAACGATTATTTTCGCTGTTTTTGGATTTTCTAATAAAAATCTATCTAACTCTTCAGAGAATAGTTTATTAGTAATAGTACTCATTTCTGAGTTACCTAATTTAGTTTTTGTTTGTCCTTCGAACTGTGGATTTGGATGTTTAATAGAGATAATCGCAACAAGCCCTTCACGAACATCATCACCTGTTAAAGATTCTTTATCTTTAATAAGTTTATTCTTCTTACCATAAGAGTTAATTATTCTTGTAAGTGCAGTTTTAAATCCACTTTCGTGAGTACCACCTTCATGAGTGTTAATGTTATTAGCATAACTCAAGACATTATTTGAATATCCTGTGTTATATTGCATTGAGATTTCTACTTCTTTACCATCCATCTCACCGTGAACATAGATAGCCTCATGTAAAGCATCTTTATTCTCATTTAACATCTCTACATATTCTAATAAACCACCTTCATAACAGAAAGTTTCTTCTTTTTCTTGTCCTGCTCTTTCATCTTTAAGAATAATTGTTATTCCTTTGTTTAAGAATGCAAGTTCTCTAATACGTGTTCTTAAAATATCGTATTCATATACTGTTGTTTCTTGGAAGATTTCTGGATCTGCTTTAAAACGAATAGTTGTTCCTGTTCTATTAGTATCTCCAACTACAGTAATACCTTGAACTACATCTCCTCGTTCAAATTTCATACTGTGAATTTTTCCATCGCGATGAACAGAGGCTTCTAAGTTAGTTGACAAAGCATTAACTACACTGGCACCAACCCCATGAAGACCACCAGATACTTTATATCCGCCGCCTCCAAATTTACCACCGGCATGTAGTACTGTAAGGATAACTTCAAGTGCAGGTTTACCTGTTTGTTCTTGAATATCTACAGGAATCCCACGACCGTTATCCTCTACTCTTATCCAATTTCCTTCTTCAATTGCTACTGTTATTGTATTACAATATCCAGCTAAGGCTTCATCTATTGAGTTATCTACAATTTCCCAAACAAGGTGGTGTAGACCTTTACTAGATGTAGAACCGATATACATACCTGGTCTTACCCTAACAGCTTCTAATCCTTCAAGGACCTGAATCTGATCGGCATTATATTCTTGTGTTTTTTTATTTTCTACCATGATTTTTCCTTTCATTTTAGTAAATTTATAAATAAATTTTCTAGACTATTTCACTAATGTTTCCATTTTCTATTTTGAAAACTTTAGCCTTTTTTAATAAATCTTCTTTAATATCTGATATTGAAGGTGTCGTAATGAATGTTTGTACATTTTCATTAATTGCATCTAATAATTTTAGTTGTCTATTTTTATCCAACTCACTCAGCACATCATCTAATAGTAACACAGGATATGTTCCTGTTTTTTCTTTTAGATAGTTTATTTCAGCGAGTTTAAGTGATAATACTATACTTCTTTGTTGACCTTGTGATGCATACATTTTCGCATCAAGATCATTTATATAAAATTCTAAATCATCATGCTGTGGTCCAATTTTTGTATTACCTCGCATAATATCATCAAAAGATTTCTTCATCATGACTTTCGTCAAGTTCTCTTCAGTAAAAGACTCATCGTTTATCTCTGTAATATTCAATGCATCTAAAACTGAGCTTTTATATTTAATTTTTAAAGTTTCTTGCCCATTGGATATATTTAACATATTTTTATATGTTAACTTCGAGATATCTTGAACAAATGACACTCTCTCTTTTGTAATGTATAGTGCTACTTTCGCGAGCTGAGATGTAAGTGTTTCTAGATATGCTAAAAACATTTCATCTTTCGGATTCTTTCTCATATCTTTTAAATATGAATTACGCTGTTTTAAAAGATGTTGAAACATTAAGTAGTATTTATGATAAATACGTGAGAACTGATAAAATTCCCTATTCATAAATTCCCTGCGTAACGCTGGAGAACCTTTAACAATCTGCAAGTCTTCTGGTGAGAAAAGAACAACATTTAGTTCACCAACAAAATCAGTTAGCTTCGTTTTCTTTATTCCAGCAATCTTTGCACTTTTTCCTTTGTTATTAATACCTAACATTATATCTAGATCTTTATTATTCTTATTCACAATACAAGACATAGCTGTCGCTGTCTCTCCAAACATAATACACTCGCTATCACTCTTTGTTCTGTAGCTTTTTCCAAGTGCCAAACAAAAAATAGACTCTATAATATTAGTTTTTCCATTCGCGTTGTTGCCTACTAAAACATTAAGCGAGGGGTGTGCATCTATATTCGTAGATAAATAATTTCGAAAGTACAGTAATTTTAAACTTTTAATTTTCATTAATTATTATAAATTCGTTTCCTTCTAATTTTATTACATCATTTGAATATAACTTTTTCCCTCGTCTGTTTTCTGGTTCTCCATTAAGCTCGACTTCTACTTCTTGTAAGAAGTATTTAGCTTCTCCACCTGAACCTATAAATCCTTCTAATTTTAAGAATTGAGCTAATGTAATATACTCACTATTAATAAAAACTTCTTTCATTTCACACCTCCTATGATATTTAAAAATGAAACTAAGTGTATATAAATATATTTTATACATTATAATTATATCAAATTTCTTGTTTTTTTTCAATAACCATCATTTTTTTATAAATTTTCAATTTAAAATATCTATATATACCAGGTATTTTTAAAGATTAGCATCAATTTAAGTTCACATAAATAATATAGTGTATATTTATAAATATATTTCAAAACTAATTGAAATATATTATAAAAAAAAATAGTATTTTAATAAAAATTTAAAAATTAAATTTATAAACAATGAAATCGTTTTACTTTCAACTTAAATTAGTTTATTATATAATTATAGTGAAAAAGGATTTTATATTTCAGAAACTAAGGAGGATATTGATATGTATAATTTAGATAAACTTGAAAAAATCTTAAAAGAAAAAGTAATCTCATTAGAAGAAACTAGTTATGGAATCACCAATAAGAACTATATTATTACAACGGACAGTAATAAATATTTCTACAGAACTTCTAAAGATTCTACAAATATTGTAAATAAAGATAACGAAAGAGAAGCTATTAATCTTCTAGCTAATGAAAATTATTTTCTTAAACCAATATTCTTCAATAATGATAATCTAATTACAGAATTTCAACCTAATCCGAAAACATTTATTTCACAAAGAAAATTATCAACTATCATAAGAATAGGTAAACTTATTAATAACTTTCATTCGAAAAAATTTCAAGCTGAGCATATATTTGATCCTGTTAAACAATTTTATAATTATTATAACCAAATAGATGAAAAAAAGAATATTTTTGATCAATACTTATATATTATAGACGACTTTAAAAAGTTCTATGAACCTGACAGATTATGTCACAATGACTTAGTTGAAGGTAATTTCTTATTTTCAAGAGATAAATTATATTTAATAGATTTTGAATACGCAGGTTATAATGATTATTACTTCGATATAGCGAGTTTCATATCAGAAAATGATTTAGACTACGAAGAAACAATTACCTTCTTAAAATCGTATTTTAACGATAAAGAATGCAATTATAAGAAACTAGATGTATTTTTACAGTTTTGTGATTTATTATGGTATACATGGGCAATTTTATTATATGAAAAACGAGGAGAAGAAATATATAATGAAATTGCTCAAGCAAAGCTTCATAGACTAAATAATCCTAGAAAGATAGTATATTAATCAATAAAACACCTTAAAGAACCTATTATGATTCTTTAAGGTGTTTTATTATAAAAAAGAATACTTGCAAAATTATGCAAGTATTCCATAAATTATCTTTAATTATTTAGCTAAAGCTGCTTTAGCTTGTTCACAAATGCTTGTGAATGCTGCTGCGTCGTGGATAGCGATTTCTGATAACATTTTTCTGTTAATATCGATTCCAGCAACTTTAAGTCCGTTCATTAGACGGCTGTAAGATAAACCATTTAATCTTGCAGCTGCATTAATACGAACGATCCATAATCTTCTGAAGTTACGTTTTGTTTGACGACGGTCTCTGAAAGCATACATTCCTGATTTCATTACTTGTTGCTTAGCAACTTTGAATAATGTAT
>CAURVX010000012.1:0-33303 GCA_963528605.1 uncultured Gemella sp. | reverse complement strand
GCTGCCTAGATTTCATTTCCTATTTTTCTCCATACCCCGAATTTGACAAAGAGCCCAGATTTGTAACTTTCGCAAAGAAAAATACAATAAATATGATAGAAATATCCAATTTTGTAACGTTTTATAACTTATATAAGTATTTATAGTAAAATATAATTGTCTTATTATATTGACATTTTAGTTATTATTTTAAAAAGGAGAACAATAGATGAAGAAAAAATTATTAACAAGTGCAGCAATTGCATCGTTTTTAACTGCAGCTGGTGTAGTAATACCTCAAACAGATATTTTTGCAGTGGATACACCAAATACACCACACCCAAGTACATTACCTAGTGATAAACCAAGTACAATTCCAAATGAACAGCCAAGTGAAAATACAAATTCAACAGAAAATAACGGTCTAGTTAAAGAATGGAATAAAATATATGATAAAAAAAAGGTTGATAGTTTTGCTGATTATTGGATAGAAAGTATCACAAGAGATAAAAACTATCTTACAATAAAAACTAAAGATCATAATAGTGTTAATTATGTACATTATGTTGACGCTGAAAAGATTCCTACGCAATGGGATGCTCCAGGAGCACATATGTTAAACGCTACTAAAATTGCCGATGATTTATATCGAGTAGATACAAATGAACTTGTTAAAGGAGAAAACGAAAATAAGAAGTTTATTTTGAATGCAATAAGTTTAGGACCAGATTATTCTGATGATAAAAATAATTATGTAGTTCAAAATAGTTATATACTTAAAAAATTTAAGGATAGTAACGGAAATATCATGGAATCTGTTGCATACGCTGCAGAAGAAGAATTAGATTTTAAAGATTTACATAAGTATGCTGATATAACACAAGTTGTAGGACCTAAAGCGACAGTAGAAAATAAACAAAAGTTATCAGAAGTAGGAGATAAAGATTATGTAGTTTATACGGATAAATCTCAAGTCGAATTAAACGGTACTATTAAAACAACTATAAAATATAAACCAGGAGTAAAAAAATATTCAGATGTTTTAATTGAAAAATATATAGGTAAAGCAAGTAATGGATTGCAAGGATTTGAAAATATTTGGGGTTATAATTCTAAAGATTTTGTGATTAGTTTTGCTAATGATAAAGATGAGAGGGATGATAAGGAACTAAATCTTCCAGGTTGGTATTCAATGGATAGTGAAGGAAATGATGTATTTTATACATGGTTAAAAGGTATGACTCCTGGTCATTATCATATTACAAAATTATTTGGATTAGATTTAACGAAAGGTAACTTAGATAATTCAGAATTTACTATTGGAGAAAATGAGAAATTTGTTTATAGAACAGAAAGCGATTCAACTAAACCAAAAGATAGTAACCCAATTATAGAACCTACACCGACACCACAACCAGAAAAACCAAGTGAAACATCAAAACCAGGTAAAGAAGAAATATTAAAACCAAGTGAAAAGCCAAAACCAGGTAAAGAAGAAACATTAAAACCAAGTGAAATGTCAAAACCAGGTAAAGAAGAAACATTAAAACCAGGTGAAAGACCAAAACCAGGTAAAGAAGAGGCATTAAAACCAAGTGAAACACCGAAAGGTGATAAAAAAGAAGCGACAAAATCTGAGAAAGACAACAGTTGGAACCCATTTGTTCAAGGACAAAAAGCAAAAGAAGGTTCAACTGAAGTTAAATCTGAAGCTAGAGAAGTAGCTACAAAACCTGTAAGTAACAGAAAAGAAGGCAAAACTTTACCTAACACAGGACTACAAACAACTTCTTATGGATTCTTAGCAGCAATTGTAGGATTATTCGGGGCTGTGGCTTTAAGAAGAAAAAATAGATAATATTTAATATTATTTTTAATAGACTATAGAGCATTAATTGTTCTGTAGTCTATATTTTGTAGATAAGGTTAATGCTTTTTAGATTTACTATTAAGTAGTTACAAATTTTTAATTTTTCACCTTAATATGATATAAAAATGATGAAAAAATATCAATTTTGTAATATTATATTGTATAGTTTTGCAATTATTGTAAAATAAAATACAAAGATCAAGAAAAGAAGATAGCACAAGGTCGAGGAATATCTATGAATAACAAATCTGAATATGGGAAAATATTTAAACAGCTGTGTTTAGAGCGAGAATTAAGGATAGAAGAAGTGGCAGGAGATACTATTTCTACGCAAACATTAAGACGTTTCGAGGTTGATGAAACGAGTATTTTATTAGTTGTTTTTGAAAAGTTGATATTGTAATGAGGTGGAAGAGGTATGTAGAAAAATGATAGAAATTTTAGATTCAATAGATATTACCTTGAGTCATATTAAATCAACATTTGCTGTTCATACTTATATATTACTTGTCCAGATTAAACTTGCCCAAAATCAAGTTGAAGTCGTAGAATTGGTAAATAAATGCATTCGTCAAATAGATGCATTAATAGATTTATATAATAGTAAAATAGAAATAAATAATAGAAAAGATTAGGTTGAGAGGTTTTATGAACTAAATAAAATGGGGCTTGAGTTTGATTTTAAAAAGTAGTAAAAATATGTGTAACTTTAGATTTCTACTAAAATCTTTTAAATCTGCTACGAATGGTGTTTTATATCTAATTTGATATTGATAGTTACTTTTAAAAATATTTTATGCTAAAATATAATTATATTATGATTTTAGGAAAGTATTATAATAATCAACTGAGAGATCTAATCCGAATAGTATACGAGTGAAATACCATACTTATAAACATATTGATTGTTTAGCGTTTAATTAATATTTACTTTAACTAGGAGAAAAAAATGAACGAAAAAAATATGCATGGAAGAGTTTTTAAAAAACTAAGAGAGGAAAGGGGTTATAAACTAAAAGATATTGCAGGAGATGTTATATCTACAAGAACATTAACCCGTTTTGAGGCAGATGAAACAAGTCTCACTATTTCTACATTTGAAAAGTTATTAAAAAATTGTGATTTGGCTTCAGTTGATTATTTAGCACATTATGTTGATAATACTGAAATAGAAATTACGGAATTTGCAAAAAGAATGCAGGGGTATATAGAATCTGGTTCTTCAGAAGAGATAGTAAATGAATGTATGAAAGAATTGAAAAAGAGTGACATTAAATTTGCTGTAAGATTAGATATTTTAAATTTTATGCAACTAATAGAATGGAATGGTAGAAGTGAATTATTTGAAGAAAACAAAAGAATAATTAAGGAGAAGATAGAGTCAACGAGTAAATTGGGATGGAGTGAGATACATGGACTCATAAATCTAATAAACTCAGCCTCAAGTGAGGATTATTCATGTGAGTATATTGATAGAGTTATTGAGGACTGTTTCCAAAATATTCATGATGGAAATTATCTGAATAGTTTATTTAATGGGGCATACGGTATGTTATTAATCTCTTCGTTATCATTTTTATCAAGAAATGGATACTATGAATTAGCGGAAAAGCAATGTAAAGAAACACTTATTAATTTTAATAAACTATTATCCTTCATAAATAAATCTAAATATTATATTGATGTTACTGAAATATTGGCTTGGGTATATTTATGTCAAAATAAAAAAGAAGGTATAGAGCTTGCAAATAAAGTATTAAAATATCGTAAAATAATTGCAGAAAGTATTAATAATCCATTATTTAAACAAAAATGGGAAACTAGTTATAACAATCTCTGTGAAGTAAACAAAACAGGAATTGATTTTGAATTTTAGTGAATAATAAATTAGTGAAATATATATAGAAATATTTAAGAAAGAATAGAAGTGTTTTAATTGGAGAAAAAGTATGAACGAGAAAAATATGCATGGAAGAATATTTAAAAAGCTAAGAGAGGAAAGAGGGTATAAGTCTAAAGATGTCGCAGGTGATATTATTTCAACAAGAACATTAACGCGTTTTGAGGCAGATGAAACAAGCCTACCTATCGCTACATTTGAAAAATTATTAGAAAATTGTGGTGTACTTCCTATAGATTATTTAGCATATTATAATGATTATATCGAAGATGAAAATAATGAATTTTATATAAGAATGGATAAATATCTGCAATCAGGTTTCACAGCAAAGGTAATAAATGAATGTAAAAGAGAGCTGAAAAAGAAGGGAATTGATTTTGTAAGAAGGATGTATATATTAGTATTCATGATTGTTTTAAATCATAGAGATGATAGTGAGTTTTTTGATGAAAATAAAAGAATAATTAAAGAAAAAATAGAGTCAACGAATAAATTAGGATGTTATGAATTGGGTTTGCTGGCTATATTAATAGATATATCTTCACGAGAAGACTTTACTGTTGAGTATATTGATAGGATAATTGAAGAATGTATACATAATATTTCTACTATAGATTATCTGAGTAAATATATATCTTTTGCGTATTGTGGGTTATTATTTGCCTTGTTAAAATTTTTATCAAGAAATGGTTACTATAGCATAGGTGAAAAGCGATGCAAAGAAGTGCTTAATTATTATGAAAAACATCCACTGTTATTTCATCATGAGCATTTTTATTTTAAAGTTATTGGATTATTGGCAATGATATATTTGCATCAAAATAAAATAGAAGGTGTAGAACTTGCGAATAAGATGTTAAAATATAAGAATGTGGAAGTAGAAATTATAGATGACCCTTCTGTTAAAGTGATGGCTGATATTGATTATAAGATTTTATGTAAAACTAATAAAACAGGTATTGATTTTGAATTTTAAACGTTATATGATATAGATATAATGCATCAGGAGAGTATTTAAGATGATTAATTTTTCTTAAATACTTTTTTTATTTTATGATGAAGTTCGTTTTGGGTGAATATTAATCGGACAAATTTGTCTGATTATTTTTATTTAACTCTTATTTTTAACTATTTTTATTTCGAATCAGACAATATTTTCTAATTATGAAAAAAGTTCTTTAATCCGTGATAAAATAAGCATACGATAACTTAGAGAAATGGAGATGCTTATGAAAAATAGAAATCAACACTTATTATTAAATGAGAAACAATGTGGCTTAGGTATGTATCTATTTGGATTAAGCATACTAGGGGAATTGTCTAATAATTTTACAAAGGAGAGTAATTTCGTAGAAAATATAGTAGAAGATCGAGGTGGAAATATGCAGCGTGACGCACATGACACTCAAAAGATAACGCTACTAAAATGTAATAAGAGCCATAGTGACAAAAATAACCTTGTTGATTACAAGAAAAAAGAGATCTCGACTGTAGTAGGATTATTGTCGGTGTTTAACTAGTCAAATTTATCAAATTTGTAAGTTTTCGATGTGTTTTAGTATAAAAATGATGGGAAATTATCAATTTTGTAATATTATTTTAGTTAGTTTTGTAATTATTGTAAAATAGTATTGTAGATAAGGAATTGAAAGAAAATATTGGGTGGAGGAAATTTATGACAAATAAATCAATTCATGGGAAGGTGTTTAAAGAGTTAAGACTTGAACGTGGCGTTAAATTAAAAGATGCTGCTGGAGAAGTGATTTCTGCTCAAACACTAAGAAGATTTGAAGCGGATGAGACGAGTGTTTCGCTTGTAGTGTTTGAAAAACTGCTTGGAAGTCTTGGGATAGGATATATTGAATATTTAACAGAATTACTTCCTAGATTAGAATCTGATTATAAGGAATTGACAATTGATGTACTAAAATTTGCTAGGGTTGGTAATTATTCAGGTATGATGACTCATCTAGTTAGAAAATTAAAAGATGATAAAATTACTTTATCTGAGAGATTATTTATAGCTGTTATGATTACTGGATATTCAGGGATACTTCCAGAAAAATTCAAAGAGAATAATAAGATTCTTTTAGAGTATTTCCAAGGAATTGAGATGCTGAGCTTGAATGAAAAAGCAGCATTGAATGGGATAATTACTACTAGTAGTACAAAAGAGATACCGTTAGAATTTGTAAGAAGAACTATTGCGGACAGTCTAAGTTATAATCCAGATGTTGAAGGTATAAACATAATATCAACAATTATCTCATTTAGAGTATTACATAGTAGTATTGGATTTTTGTTAAGAAGTGGAAATTGTAATGAAGCTGAAGGAGTATGTAAAAAAGTAATTGAAATACTAGATTTAATAGATATTACATTAAGTCATATCAAACCAACATTTGCTGTTCATACATACATTTTGCTTGCTCAGATAAAACTTGCTCAAAATAAAGTTGAAGGTGTTGAGTTAGCGAATAAATGTATTAGACAAATCGATGCTTCAATAGACTTATATAATAGTACTAAAGAAATAAATAACAGAAAAGATTATGTTGACAGATTCTATGAATTAAACAAAACAGGAGTTGAATTTGATTTTTAATAGTTAGAATCATTTGAAATTAAAGATACGAGATAAAATGTACTATTACTAAAGGTGTTAAAATTATTGCTTTTCTATATTTATCTATGCTAGAATATACATATAAAAGAGAGAGCTGTTGGCACTGACTTTACTAATAATTTCTTAACTCACTGCGTTCGTAGAAATTATAGTAGTCGTAGTATAAATTATTCGTAATATTTTTCTTCAGTCTGTGACTTTGAAAAATAAACGACTAACTTAAAAGACGGTGGCTCTGATTAATTGATTATAGACATAACCATCTAACCGGCCAAAGTTTAAGATGGTTATTTTTTATTGTCTTTTTTTAATGCTACAATACATGCACTAACTACTGAAACAATCAATAGATTTATTCCAATAATCGTCTGTACAATTTCGTAGGCCGACAACTTGCTACTCCTTTCATCCAGATTTTGATACTTATGAGCATAAGCATCATCTCCTTTCGTATTGAAGTAGCCACAGCAGTGGGAACTAGAAAAAAGAAGTTGCTAATTTTTAGCACCTTCTTTTTAAGTTCCTGTTTACATACGATATTCGTAATATTTTTCTTTAGTCAATGACTTTGAAAAATAAACGACTACCGCAATCCATATTTAGAAGATATTACACTCCTTAACTTCTCTCTCCAACTTGATTATATCAAATAAAAATTTAATAATCAATTGACAGAAGAGTTATTCTAAAAAACAGTGCGGAGAATATGAATTATTCCGACATCTATTTTTAGTTTTTATATATTTCATAATATAACAGATTGATTGAGATTATTAATTGAAAAAGTGGTATAATAAATTTTAGATATAGAAGAATAATACAATATAACGGAGTGTTTTTGATGACAAGCAAAGAGGACCTATACAAATTAGATGAACTTTCTCCAGATGGTACATTTACAAAAGGAGAAGATATACCAACACATTTAAATATAGGAAAGTTAAGGGAATACGTGAACGAAAACAATTTATCCCTAGATGATTTAACGGAAGAAGAGAAATTTAAAATAATGAGCACCTATTGATTTCAGTAGAGGAGGAAAGATTATGTTACTTTTAAAACTGGTAAAAATTAATAATAATGTTGTTGTATATAATTATTTTCCAGAGAACTCTGAAGACTATGGAACAATAGAGTTAGACCTGGTCTCAAAAGACGTTAGATTAATTAAACGAGCGGAAAAATACAAACAGTCGATGTATTTAATGCATGCATATCAAGGATTATTAAGAATGTTAGATGAAAATGATTTTTCAGATACAAGAGTAGTTGCTTGGTACTAAGAAACGTGAAAGAGAGACACTTGGTAAATTTGCCAAGTGTCTTTTATTTTATTATCTAGGAAGTTCAAATCCAGGTGAAGAGATTAAAGTTTTAATTTTTTCTTGTGCTTTATAAATTATATCAGGAGTTCCATCCTTGAAAATTTTTTTCAACTCACCGTTTATTACCTCATAACTAATATAAGGATCGCACATATCTGTTAAATATGAATATTGTTCATATTCGTTCATATTTTCTAAATTAAACATATTCTTCATCCTCTTTCAAATAATCTTTCATTTATATTATAATCATTTTATACTATGTATACAACATATATTAGTTTTCTTTAGTATTAATCTTTTTGTAAATTGAAAAATGTTATTTTAAAAAACTCGTCTTTTATGCTAAAATTATATATGTTATAAATACATGGAAGAAATAAAGAGAAAGGAACTTTTGAGATGAAATATACTCCAATGATAGAACAATATCTGAAGATAAAAAAAGACTATCAAGACATGTTTGTATTTTACCGTCTTGGTGATTTTTATGAGATGTTCTTTGAAGATGCGACTAGAGCGTCAAAAATTTTAGAAATAACCTTAACTGCTCGTGATGGAGGAGCTGAAAAAATTCCTATGTGTGGAGTTCCATTTCATTCATCAGCAGCTTACATTGATACTTTAGTTAATAACGGGTATAAAGTAGCGATATGTGAACAAGTTTCAGAACCAGGTCAAGGGAAAATCGTAGAACGTAAGGTAGTTCAGGTAATCACTCCAGGGACTTATATGAACTACAAAAACTACGATGAGAATAACTATCTAGGTAGTGCATATGTAAAGAATAATAATATCTACTTTGCATTTTGTGATATTATGACAGGGGATAGCCGTTGTACTGTACTAAAAACTATGGCTGACCTACAAGATGAGGTACTAAAAAATAATATTAAAGAAGTAATTAGCATAAAAGATCAAGAGTTGGATATTAGTGCTTATATTACAGAAGTTGATTTAACTAATGATATTACCAAGGAAAAAACAAGTAATATTGCTGATAGTAATCTTCGTATTGCATGTGATGTTCTTTTAGATTATATTGAAAAAACTCAAAATAAAGATATTTCAAGCCTTAAAGATTTTGAAGTATATTTCAAAGATAAGTTTGTTTATATGACGAACTACTCGTTAAAAAACTTAGAAGTTACTCAAAACATGGCTAATGGTGGGAAGAAAGGTTCTCTTCTTAGCATTGTGGATAAAACATCAACCGCAGCGGGTTCAAGAAAATTAAAAAAATGGTTAGAAAATCCATTGCTAGATCTTAAAGAAATTAAAAAACGTCAGGAAATCGTAGAGGATTTTACTAAACATTATTTTGAAAAAGCTGATGTTAAAACTAGTTTGAAAGAAGTATATGACCTTGAGAGGATCTCTACAAAAGTTTCTTATAATATTGTAAGTCCTAAAGAATTATTAAACCTAAAGAAAACATTGGCTCAAATACCAGAAATTAAGAAATTGTTATTAGGATTTGAATCTAATAAACTAAAAGATATCGCAGAGAATATCGATGAATTAACAGATTTATATAACTATCTTGAAGCGACGATTCATGAGGACGCTGGTCAGACTATTAAAGAAGGAAATGTAATTAAGTTAGGATTTAATGAAGAGCTAGATAATTATAAAAATGCTAGTAAAAATGGTAATAGAATTTTACTAGAAATTGAAGAACGTGAAAAAGAAAGAACTGGGGTTAAAAATCTAAAAGTAGGATATAATAAGATTTTCGGTTACTTTATCGAAGTGTCTAAAGTAGGGCTTAAGACTATAGATCCAACAGAACTAGGTTACCATAGGAAACAAACACTTTCTAACTGTGAGAGATTTGTATCAGAAGAACTGAAAAAAGTTGAAGAACATATTGTGAATTCTAAGACAAAAATCGAAGAATTAGAATTACAATTATTCCAAGAAGTTAAGACGAAAATTCATAATTATATCGTAAGATTACAAAGAGTTGCGAATACTTTAAGTGATATTGATGTATTCGTTTCATTATCTGATGTAGCGGAAGAATATGGTTATGTAAAACCTGAGTTCAATGATAATAATATTATTGATATTGTTGATGGTCGTCATCCAATTGTTGAAAGAAATGTGAGTGCTGATAGTTATATTAGTAATGATTGCAAAGTAGATAAAGATAATAATATCTTGCTTATTACAGGACCTAATATGTCTGGTAAATCTACTTATATGAGACAACTTGCTCTTATAGTGATTCTTGCACAAATAGGATCATTTGTTCCAGCGACTTCTGCGAATTTACCGATTTTTGATAAAATATTTACGAGAATAGGTGCGAGTGATGATCTTGCTGGAGGAAAATCGACGTTTATGGTTGAGATGATTGAGGCGAAGAATGCTTTAGTTGAGTCTACTGCAAATTCATTATTAATTTTCGATGAGATTGGTCGTGGAACTTCGACATATGACGGTATAGCTTTAGCACAATCGATATTAGAATACATTAATAATACTATTAAATGTAAAACTCTATTCTCAACTCATTATCATGAGCTTACAAAATTAGAAAATATTACCCAGGGAATAAAAAATATCCATGTTTCTGCGAAAGAAGATCATGGAAAACTAATTTTCTTATATAAAATTAATGAAGGACCTATCGAGAAGAGTTATGGAATTCATGTTGCTCAACTTGCCCACCTACCTGAAGATGTTATCGTAGGTGCTAATAAGATTTTAAGAGAATTAGAAAGTGGAAATAAAGGTAGTGAGGACCTTGTTGATAATGCTAGATATAATAAGGTATTATTAAATGAAACTTCACCACAAGAATCTGAAAAAAAACTAAGAGAAAAAATACGTCAAGAACTTGAACAAGAATACAGCAGTCGAGTAGTTAAAGAAGAGGTTGTAAACGTAGATGAAGAGTCTTTAAGGCAACAACTTCGTTCTGAGTTAGAAAAAGAACTTAAAGAAGAGTTAGAGAAAGCTATTAGAAAACAACTAAAAGCCGAAGAGAAATCAAAGAAAAATTATGCAAAGTTACAATTGGATTTCGATGGTGACAATGATAAATTTGATGAAATCAAAAAGCAATTAGAGAGTGTAAACTTTTTAGAAACAACACCAATGCAGGCATTCAATCTTCTTTATGAATTACAGAGAAAAATAAGTGAGGATGTGAAATAAATTAAATGGGAAAAATAAATATATTATCTGCAGAATTATCAAATAAAATAGCGGCGGGCGAAGTAGTCGAAAGACCTTCTTCTGTTGTAAAAGAGCTTGTTGAGAACTCTATTGATGCAGGGAGTACTAATATCAAAGTTATAATTAAAGAATTTGGTGTTCAACAAATTAGAATTATTGACAACGGTAGTGGTATTACTAATGATGATTTGGTACGTGCATTTTTACGACATGCGACTAGTAAAATAAGTGTTGACTATGATTTATTTCACATAGAAACTTTAGGTTTTAGAGGTGAGGCATTAGCGAGTATTTCATCTGTAAGTAGAGTAGTAATTAAGAGTTGTGCAGGAGAAGCACAAGGAAAGATGTTGGTTCTTGAAGGTGGAAAAGTAGTTTCTGAGGAATATTACGCACCTATTAAAGGAACCGATTTAAGTGTAGAAAATTTATTCTACAATACACCAGCAAGGTTAAAATATCTACGTAATCCACATACAGAACAAGCTAATATTACTAATATTATTCATAAGTTTGCCCTGTCTTATCCTAATGTAGCTTTCGAACTGCATGTAGATGGGAAAATCACCTTTAAAACCTATGGAGATGGTGATGTTCATAAGATCTTATCTAGAATCTATAATATGGGTGTTGCTAGAAATATGATTGAATTTAGCGGTAAAAATGATGATTATAAAGTATTCGGTTATATTTCTGTTCCTGAAGAGACGAGAGCTAGTAAGAATTATATAAATATTTTTATCAATGGGCGTTATATTAAAAACTATGGAATTCAAAATGCTATAATCGATGCTTACGGAACACTATTAATGATAAATAGGTATCCATTATGTGTAATTAATATCGAGATGAATCCAATTTTATTAGATGTTAACGTTCATCCAACTAAGCAAGAAGTGAGATTATCGAAAGAAGCGGAGTTAATACGTCTAATAAAAGAAGTTATCGCTGAAAGACTAAGTAATTATACATATATTCCACAAGGTATGAATAATGTTCTTACGAAAAAAGAAAAAGCGAAAATTGAAAAAATAAATTTCTTAGATGAACTAGATAATAAGTTTGGAAATGAAGAAGATAAGGGTATTTCCTCAACGGAGCAAAGAGGAATTACGGACAATGTTCAAGGTGAGAATAGTTTTTCTGAAGAGTCAAAGGAACTAGGTATAAAAATAGAAGATGATAGTAGTTTTTCTGGTAATCAAGAAGAATCTGTGTGTCATGTTATCCATGAAGATGAATTTCTTTTTGGAGGAGATTTGTTAACGAATTCTGGTGAAGAAAAAACACCGGTACAAACTAAAGAAGATATGTTTAATCAAAGAAGTAAAACTCAAAAAATTAAGAGTGACCTACCAGATTTAAGCTACAGTTTACATCCTCGTGACAATAGAAATAAGCATGGCGATAAGCCAACTAAAAAAGAGATAGAGAACTTCATGAACTTCTCAAAAAAAGAAGACAACGCGAGTTATGATGAGTATATTGAAGAAGTAGTCTCTAATTCAGTAACAGATGATAGTCACTTTAATGAAATTAAAGATGTGAAAATCGTTCAAGATGATGATACAAAAGTTAGAACTTTACCAGATTTAAAAGTATTGGTTCAAATCTTTAAAACATATATCTTGTCAGAAGCGGATAATAAGCTATTTCTAATAGATCAGCATGCTGCTGCGGAAAGATATAATTATGAGAAATTACAACGAGAATTTATAGAAAGAAAGAATTATAAAAAACAAATGTTAATACCGCTTATGTTTGATTTTTCTGTAGAAGAAGCGGCTGAGATTCGTAATAATTTAGAAAAATTCGAGGAACTTGGTATTATTTTTGAGGAGTTTGGAGATAATTCTTATGTTGTTCGTGAGTTTCCTGGTTGGATAGAAGAAGATGAAGAGCAAATGATAAAAATTATTGTTGAGAAGGTTCTTAGAAATAACAATATAACTTTCAACGAATTAAGAAATGATGCAATTGCCATGGCAAGTTGTAAAATGTCTATAAAAGCAAACCAAGTTCTTACAGATGTCGAGATGAATAAGGTTATTAGCGATTTATACGAATGTAAGAATCCATTTACGTGTCCACATGGACGTCCGATAATTACAAAAATGGAGAAAAAAGATTTAGAAAAAATGTTTAAGCGTATAGTGTAGGAGGTAAGATGGAAAAAATACCTTTAATAGCGATAGTAGGGCCTACTGCAGTTGGAAAAACGGCACTTAGTATAGAACTTGCAAAAGAGTTCGACTGTGAAATAATTTCTATAGATAGTGTTCAAATTTATAAAAAGTTTGATATAGGTTCTGCAAAAGTGAAAAAAGAAGAAATGGATGGGGTAGTTCACCATTTAATAGACGAATTAGAACCTACTGATACTTGTTCTGTCTATGATTTTCAAAAACTTGCACGTAAGAAAATTGAAGAAATACATGCTCGAGGGAAGATGCCATTATTAATCGGTGGAACTGGTTTTTATATGAATGCTGTTCTAAATAATTATGAGTTTACTGATTTAGAGGAAAAAACTTATGATATTGATGTTGATATGGCTAGAGAATATCTAAAAGTGAACTATCCAGATACCTATAATACGATTGACCTAGAAAATCATCGCCGTGTAATTAATGCATATAATTATGTGATGAATGAAAAGAAATCTGTAACGGCAAACAATAATGGAGATACCTTTCTAGATTGTTATAATCCATTTTTAATAGTTCTTAATACCGATAGAGAAGTTCTATATAATCGCATTAATAAGCGTGTTGAATTGATGTTTGAAGAAGGGCTTGAGCAGGAAGTTAAAGAAATTATAGAAGAATATGGTTTAGAACTACAAGCTCTAGGAGCAATAGGGTATAAGGAGATGATTCCGTATCTTAATGGTAATGTTTCTAAAGAAGACACTATTGCAGCTATTTCTCAGAATTCACGTCGTTATGCAAAACGTCAGTTAACATGGTTCAGAAATAAAATGGATGGAACTTGGTACGATACCGCCAATGATGAACTTTTGGCAAATGTTATAAAAGACATCAAAGGGGAATTTAATTAAAAAATTATATAGGTGATTGTATAAGGCTTGAAAAGTAAATTTTTCAAGCCTTGTTTTAAATTTATAACAAGATAAAATTTATTATATAATAGATATAACTTTGGTTTTAGAAAAATTTGATAGGGAATTTTAAAAATATTTTATTAGGTTTTCTAATTTAACTAGAGTTTTTATTCGTTATGTGCTAAACTAGTAATACTAAAGATTCTCAAGAAGTAGGAGGAGAAGATGAATTCATTTAAATATCTTAAGCCGAAGTTATTTAGTGTAATGAAAAATTATACAAAGGAACAATGCTTGAAAGATATAATTGCTGGTTTGATAGTAGCTGTTATAGCATTGCCTTTATCGATTGCTTTGGCGATTGCATCTGGGGTTAATCCGGAACAAGGTCTTTATACTGCGATTATAGCAGGTTTTTTTATTTCATTTTTAGGTGGAAGTAGGGTTCAAATTGGTGGACCTACAGCTGCTTTTGTTGTTATTATATATGGAATTATAGCTGAACATGGAATTGCAGGATTAACTGTAGCAACCCTTATGGCAGGAGTTATGTTAATTCTAATGGGGTTATTTCATTTTGGGGACTTGATTAAATTTATTCCTAAAACAATTACTATTGGTTTCACGTTAGGGATTGCTATGGGAATAGTAGTTGGTCAGGTGAAAGATTTCCTAGGATTAAGTATGGGAGCAGTTCCGGCAGAATTTGTTGGGAAATTAGTAGCTTACGGGCATAATATAAAAAGTATTAGTTTTGTCACTTTAGCGATAGGATTACTTGCCATACTAATTCAAATATTTTGGCCAAAGGTATCTAAGAAAATACCGGGTTCTTTAATCGCAATACTAGTTACAACATTTTTAGTAGCTATTTTCAAATTGCCGGTTAAAACTATTGGTGATTTATATACGATTAAAGCAGGGCTTCCTAGCTTTACAATACCTACAATTTCATTTTCTCTAATTAGAGAGATGATTTTACCAGCATTTACAATCGCGATATTGGCCGCTATAGAATCACTATTATCTGCTGTAGTATCTGATGGTATGACAGGAAGTAAGCATAAATCAAATGCAGAGTTAGTAGCACAAGGTGTAGGGAACTTTATGTCGGCACTTTTTGGAGGAATACCTGCAACAGGTGCAATTGCGAGAACTGCAGCTAACGTAAAAAATGGGGGTAGAACACCAGTAGCTGGAATGGTACACGCATTTACTTTATTATTAATATTGTTATTTTTAATGCCATATGCATCGTATATACCAATGAGTTGCTTGGCCGCTATATTAATAATCGTAGGATATAATATGAGTGGATGGCGTACTTGTGTACGTATGGTGAAAACTGCACCGAAAAGTGATATAGCTGTTTTAATTATCACTTTCTTATTAACATTATTCTTCGATTTAGTAATTGCGATCGAATTCGGTATGGTACTAGCTGCGTTCTTATTCTTAAAACGCATGTCTGATATTGCAGAAGTTAGGCAATGGACTTATAAAGGTTCATCTGATGATGATAAACTGTCAGAAGAAGTCGATTTGAAATATGTTCCTACAAATACTATTGTTTATGAAATTTTTGGAGCATTATTCTTCGGAGCAGCGAATGTATTTACTAACTTTGAACACGGAGAAGGAAAGAATGTTCTGATAATAAGAATGCGTAATGTTCCTGTTATGGATATTTCAGGATTAGAGGTATTAGAGGAAATATTGGAAACTTGTAAAAAACGTGGATTAACATTAATATTATCACACGTAAATGAGCAACCTTATCATGTTATGGAAAAAGCGGGCTTTATTGAAAAAATAGGTAAGGAAAATATATGTGAGAATATCGATGCATCTCTAGAAAGAGCGGAGAAGTTAGGTGAAATTTAAATTTATATAGTTTAGTTTATGTAAAAGTAACTTCCTTGGAATTTATAATTAAAATTCCAAGGAAGTTTTTTTATAAATTAAAAGATGTATATCTAATTTTTTGTTAATTTATTATCTAAGTATTTAATTATCAATATTTCAAAAGAAGTATCACTAAGGTGTTCTTAGATAGAAATTGTATATTATATGGAAAGAGAAAAATAAGTAATTTATAATAAATATTAAAGTTAATAATTAAATACTTATACAATTTAATATAAGATAAAGAGTCCTAAAATATTATTAAAAATAGTGTTTTGGCCTCTTTATATTTATAGAAAATATCTCTAATGAATAATTTTAGTTATTAAAACTCTAAACATAAAAAAACAACTTTATTTACTTTAAAGATAGCTTATGATAATCTGATAATAGGCAGTGAATATAATTAACTGTAGGTTATTTCTTTGTCTTAAGGAGGAATACATAATGTTTATTGATGATATAAAAATTAGGATTTCCCCATTATGGGAAGAAGGATTCAACAAGCCTTTTATTCAGAAATTAATTGATGGTAGTTTATCAAATGAATTATTTGAGCAATATTTATTTCAAGATGTGTTTTATCTGGAAAAATATGTCGAGTTGTGTGAGTTAGCTCTTACTAAAGCCGATAATGAAAAAGAGAGAGAAGTACTATATTCACTTATAGAATTTTCGGGTTTAGTAGAACTGCAAACAAGATTAGACTTTTTTAATTGTAAAAATGACGATAATAAGGAATTATTTTTTGAAACAAAGCAATATATCAATTTCATAATGAGTTTTTCTGAAGATGAAGATAACTTTAAATTAATGGTTGTTCTAATGAACTGTATGCTGAGTTATAATTACATATTTACAAAAGCTGAAAAACAAATGGATAACTTTCACAATAAATATTATGAGTTTGTAATTGATTATGTTGCAGATAATTCTAAAATTTTTTATAAGAAATGTATAGGATATCTAAATGAAAGATATCAAGATATTTCAGATTATGATAAAAATGAATTATTTAAAATATTTGAGAAGGCTACTGAATATGAATTAGAATTTTTGGATAGAGTCTATAAAGGATAATTAAAAAAATACTAGGAGTACCTTATGGAAACAAATGCAAAAATGTTTGATGGTTATGCTGATAAATATGATCAATGGTTTTTAACTAATAATCGAGTATTTGAAAGTGAATTAAAATTACTACATGCTTGTCTAAATCCGTTGAAAAAAGATAAAATTTTATCGGTAGGTTGTGGAAGTGGACTTTTCGAGTCTGCTTTAAAGAGGGAATATGATATAATTGTAGAATATGGTTTAGAACCATCTACAGATATGGCAAAAATTGCTGAAAAAAGAGGAGTCAAAGTAGAAATAGGAGATGCTGAAACAACTTTATTAAAAGCTGAAGAATACGATGTTATTTATCTTAATGGTTGTTCAACCTATATTGCCGATTTAAGTAGCGCTTATAGAAATTGCTATAATGCATTAAAAAAAGGTGGAAGTCTTATTTTATTAGATGTACCAGTAGAAAGTGCATATGGAATATTGTATAGTTTTGCAAAATATGTAGAGGGATATGATGAAAAACTATTTTCAAGAATTACACCTGCTCTCCCTTATCCAATTGAGCTTGTAAAATCAGGGATATTTCATTCTCCAATAGAAAAATTAAGTATTGTAAAAGATGAACTAAAAATGAAGAATATTCGTTTTATGCAGACACTTGTTGCACATCCAATTTATACCAATGATAGTGTTGAGGAACCTATAGAAGGTTATGATAAAGGCGGATACGTGGCGCTAATTGCCGAAAAATAAAGTTAAAAAAATTAAGAATTTTCTAATTTAATAAAGAAAATAAGAAAGACAAAAAAAATATAAAAATCGATAAATTAAAGTATAATTTAATTATATATTATAATTTATAGTATAAAAATATAAGATTAATGGTAGTTTTTCATAGGATAATCTATATACTATTTATATCAATGGAATTACGAATAATACATGCTTTAGAAACTAGAATTTTAAAGACATAAGGACGAAGAAATTCTTTATTTCGAATCAGTATCACATAAGGCTCATCGAAAGATGGGCCTTTCTCCATTTTCAGGGATTATTCTCAAATTTTTTCAACTTTAATTTCATTTTAATTATAGTCTAAAGTTCATATAAGGTATATCGGATATAATATAAACATAACAAAACTTAATAATATTTTTTTTCATAATATATGGTCCATCGAAAGATGGGCCTTTCTCCATTTTTAGGAATTATTTTCAAATTTTTTCAACTTTAGTTTCATTTTAATTATAGTCTAAAGTTCATATAAGGTACAAGATATATAATGTAAATATAACAAAACTTAATAATATTTTTTTCATAATATATGGGACTGATTATTTTATCAGTCCCTTTCTCCTTTTTCGGTGTTTAATTTCGAGTTTAAAAGAATTAGAAAAAAGATATTTTTTTCATCGGTTAGTCGTAATTCTATCAAATCTAAAGGATGCAGATAGAATGTACGAATAACACATGCTTCAGAAACTTGAATTTCAAGTATGAAAGTACGAAGAAATTCTTAGTTTCGAATCAGTATAATATATGGCTCATCGAAAGATGAGCCTTTCTCCATTTTTAGCGATTATTTTCAAATTTAGTTTTATTTTAATTATAGTCTAAAGTTCACATAAGGTTTAAGATATATAATATAAACATAACAAAACTTAATAATATTTTTTTTCATAATATATGGCTCATCAAAAGATGGGCCTTTCTCCATTTTAGGGATGTTTATATTTTGATTGGTAGAATATATGAGGAAGATTAATTTATAACATTATATATGGGTAATTTTTTGTACAGATGATATGGTATAATAAATCTGAAAGGAGATGAATATTATGAATTCAGAAATTTTATTAGTAGTATTTTCATTGATATTCTGTATTTTTTACTTGATGGTATTCAGAATATCTAGAGAAATGATTAAAAAAGAGAAAGTACTTTTAGAAAAGTTAGTAGATGAAGAAATAGAGAGTATTAGTACGAAAAATATCAACTCAAAAATATTCTTGATGATAAGTCTAGTATTAACAATTTTGTGTTGTATCTATCTACTTATTTCTATAGTAAATAAAGGGCTATTAATAGGTTTCTTTGGCGAAACACTAAGTAAAGTGGTAAATCTAATTATTATTGTTATTATATTATCGCCACACTTATTGGAGCGTATTAATATTATTCGTCGCTATAATAAGATAAAACAAAGAATAGAGAATAAATAATCCTGTGTGATTTTAGATGGGAATTTAATAAAAATTTAAGACAATTGGTAAAATATTTACTGATTGTCTATTTTTGTGAAAACTAAATTATTGACAATCGTAGACTGTAAGAGTAAAATTACCATATTAGAATTTTAAAAATTACTAATAAGTTTTTTAATAAGATAATAGTCAAAAGATTTTACTAATTTAGATTAGCTTCTTTGTTTATATGAATAAAAATAAATGAAGTATAAAATTATATTAGAGGAAATGAAATAAATGTAAATGGAAAAAAAACAATTAAATCTTGTGATTTAGAGTCTGTTTATAATTATATGGATACTAATTATGGCTATAAGATAGGGAGTGATTATAAGTGAATAGTCTATTGAAAAACTCAAGTATGTTTTCTAGAAAAAAATATGAAAACAACTCATTATATGAGTACTATGCTAGAAAAAATGGTTTGCAAGGTAAATCATTATTAATATTAAGTTGTCTTTACTATATAAAAAATGGGATAACTCAAAACACTATTTGTGAAAAAACCTATTCTACGAAACAAGTAGTTAGCGCAGCTATAAAGACTTTTAAGAATAAAGGATATATTTATTTTGAGGAGAAAGAAAAAGATAGGCGAGAAAAAATAGTTAAATTAACAAAAGAAGGTTACTTATATGCATCAAAAATTTTAGATCCTCTTAGAGAGGCTGAAGAAAAAGCACTAGGTAAACTTTCAAGTGAACAACAAGAATTATTTATCGAATATTATACGATATTTAACAATAATATGAAGTTGAATATTGAAAAACTTGTTTCGAAAGGAGAATTTTAAAAATGATTAAATATAACAACGTTTCATTATGTTGTTCCACAAATGGTTTAATACTTGACGGATTAAATTTTGAAATACAAGAAGGAGAATTTTTTGTTCTTGTAGGACCAAGTGGAAGTGGAAAAACAACAACTTTAAAATTAATAAATAGGTTGATAGAACAAACAGACGGTGATATTTATTTTGAAGATAAGAGGCTAAAAGACTATGATATAAGAGAATTAAGATTAAAAACTGGATATGTACTTCAACAAATAGCACTATTTCCGAATCTTACAGTTGCAGAAAATATTGCGCTAATTCCAGAAATGAAAAATTTTGATAAAAAAGAAATTAAAGAAAAGACGGAGGATTTACTTCAAAAAGTAGGATTGGATTCGAAGCATTATATGAATCGTCTGCCTAAGGAACTTTCTGGAGGAGAGAAACAGCGTGTAGGAATATTACGTGCAATTATCGCTAATCCTAAAATTCTACTGATGGATGAACCATTTTCTGCATTAGATCCTATTAGTAAAGTTCAACTTCAAGATTTAATAAAACAACTACATGATGAGTATAAAAGAACAACAGTTTTTGTAACTCACGATATGGATGAAGCGATGAAACTTGCTGATAGAATTTGTGTTTTAAAAGAAGGTAAAGTAGTTCAAATTGCTACACCAGAAGTATTAAAAGAAAACCCTGCGGATGAGTTTGTTCGCGAATTTTTTGCAAGGGGGAATAAATAATGAATTTAGTAAGTACATTTTTAGAAAGAAAAAGTGATTGGATAACAGGTTTATATGAACATCTTCAAATTTCATTATTATCACTTATTATTGCAATTTTTATAGCAGTTCCGTTAGGGGTAATTATTTCAGGAAATAAAAAGACAAGTGAATGGTTCTTACAA
This sequence comes from uncultured Gemella sp., assembly GCA_963528605.1. Taxonomy (GTDB): domain Bacteria; phylum Bacillota; class Bacilli; order Staphylococcales; family Gemellaceae; genus Gemella. The sequence continues at coordinate 12,446 of CAURVX010000012.1, read as the reverse complement.
ATTACGGGTATCTTCCAAACTATTCCTTCTCTTGCATTACTAGGTTTATTTATTCCGTTTACGGGTATAGGGACATTGCCAGCAGTCGTGGCATTGGTAATATATGCAATATTCCCAATACTACAAAGTACGATTACTGGATTATCGGAGATTGATCCATCGTTAGAAGAAGCTGCAACAGCCTTTGGTATGACAAAACTAGAGAAGTTGAAAAAATTTAAACTTGCACTCGCTATGCCAATACTTATGAGTGGTGTGAGAACGGCGAGTATTTTGATAATTGGTACAGCAACTCTTGCTGCTTTAATAGGAGCAGGAGGATTAGGTTCATTTATTTTATTAGGAATAGATAGAAATAATTCAGCATTAATTCTAATCGGGGCAATTTCTTCAGCAGTCTTAGCTATCATTTTTGGATTATTAATTAAGTTCTTACAAGATAAAAAACCAAAAACTATTTTGGCATCACTGCTTGCGGCTGTAGTAGCTTTAACAATTAGCTTTTTCCCAATTGGAAAAATGTCTAATGATAAACTAATAATAGCTGGTAAAATAGGAGCAGAACCTGAGATATTAATAAATATGTATAAACTTTTAATAGAAGATGAGACAAATATTGATGTTGAGGTTAAACCTAATTTTGGTAAAACAAGTTTCTTATATGAGGCGTTAAAAGGTAAAAGTATTGATATTTATCCAGAATTTACAGGTACAGTTACTACGACATTATTAAAAACACCTCAGACTGTTGCTTCTAATGATCCTGATGAGGTTTATGAGGTAGCTAAAAATAAAATTTTTGAACAAGATAATCTTGTGTACCTAAAACCTACAAAATTCCAAGATACTTATGCTTTAGCCGTAACAGAGGACTTTGCAAATAAAAATAAATTAAATAACATTTCAGATATAAAATTAGTAGAAAATTCTTCAAAAGTTGGATTCTCATTAGAATTTAATGATAGAGAAGATGGTGGTATAGGACTTAAAAATCTTTATCACTTGAATCTTAATGTTAAAACTATGGAAATAGCGTTAAAATATCAAGCTATTTCGAATGGTGATGTAAATATTATCGATGTATTCTCAACGGATAGTAAAATAATAACTAATAAGCTTAAATTATTAAATGATGATAGACATTTATTCCCACCATATCAAGGAGCACCGTTATTAAGAGAAGAGACATTGAAAAAACATCCTGAACTTGAAAAAATCTTAAACAAACTTGCTGGAAAAATAACAGAAAAAGAGATGACTGAAATGAACTACAAAGTAGATATTGAAGGTAAACCTGCTTATGATGTAGCAAAAGAATACCTACAAAAAGAAGGTTTAATAAAAAAATAATCGTTCTGTCTAAAATTATAAATTTTCAAACAGAAAATATAAAAATTCTCAAGCTTAATGTTTGGGAATTTTTTGATTAGTTAATGAATTTTAAAATTATCATTTAAGTATTTTTAGTAGTTATTAAGTGAGGAAAAGTGTTTATAAAACTATTTGCTTAAATTTAAGTATGATTCTTGATTTTTTCTATGTTTGATTGTATTATTAATTATAGTATAGGAGAATGTCATTATGGAGATAGAAAAGATTGTACTATTATTAAACAATATAGGAGAATACCATAAAACTTTTTCAAATAATTTTTATAAGAATAAAGATATTATAAACCTTAAAAAGACAACTATAGATAAAATTTTAAAGGAGAAAAGTTATAATGGTTTATTTATGGATTTAATAGACGAGTATATAAAACTAATTTCAAAAGAGATATTAGTTTCAGAAATTAGATCAAATTCTAGTAAATTTACAATCAGATTTAGAGGAAAGAATAGGGAGTCGGTACTAAATAAATTATATTATTATCGTTTTGATAGAGAGGAGTTTCAAATACCTATTCAAAAATGTTTAAATGATATTATGGGATTTAGGATAATACTAGAATCGAATTTAAGTTACGATGAATTGCTGGAGAAAATAGAAAATTCAGGATTATTAAAAGTACAGCTTTTTCGTCAATATGTAAGAAAAGATGAAAATTATCATGCGATTCATATATATTTAAAGAGTTCAAGTAATATTTATTTACCTTGGGAAGTTCAGATTTGGAAAAAAGAAGATGAACAAGTTAATGAAAGTGAACATAAAAACCATAAATCAAAACGAAAATATATAAATTGGATTGATATGTATAAAAGAGAAGAGTAGAAGGAGGTGTTTTTATGTTCGAACATATAATTTTATTTTCTAGTTCGTATAGAACTAAAAGACGAATAGGGTGGCATTATGCGTCTGAATATATTAGTAAAGATATAACAAACTATATTTTTGAGAAAACCTCTGAAATTATTTTAGAACCAAAATATGCGGTTCATAGATTAACAACAAACTCTCCTGAATGGAAAAGCGTGATAAAACTAGATAGTTTTTTTGAGGATATTCATGTTTTTACTGATTTAGAGGAGTTTCTATTAGAGATGAAGAAAGATTCTCAAATTACGGCTCTAGATGTTTCGAAATTTTTACTTAGTCTCAAGTCGATGACTAATTTGAAACTTCAAAAAATGATTTATTTAGTATATGCAGAGTATTTAGAAAAAACAGGAAAAAAACTTTTCAAAGATGATATTATTGCATTCAAGTATGGACCCGTTGTTCCAAGCGTTTATGAATATTATAAAGATAATGGACGAAATAATATACAAGTAGATAAAGATGAGGAAATTTTTGCTCAAGAGATAACTTTACCAATGGTATTAGCGAGATTTCTTCAATCTTTAGATGAGAAGAATGTAATTGATTCTATTCAAACTACTTTTGAAAAATATGGGCAGCTTACAGCAAGTGAATTAGTCGCAATTACTCATAGAAAAGGAACTCCTTGGGATCATACAAATTTAAATGATATTATTACTGATGAAAATATATTGAAATATCACCATGTAGAAAAATAAAAAAAGATTAACGAAACTAATTTTTGGTACTAGTTAGATTTCGTTAATCTTTTTTTCTAACATTTCCTTTTTTATGTGATTTTTGATAAAATTAAGAGTAAGAGTTTTTTAGCGAGAAATGTAGAAAGTAGGTGTAAATTTGCAAGTTACAAATATAACAAAGCTAAAAGTTAAGTATAAAATAGATTTGGAAAATGGTAAACATTTTTATGTTTCTGAAGATACGATAATTAAGTATGGACTTATAAAAAAAATAGATTTATCAAAAGAGCAACTAAAAGAAATCATAGCTCATGAAAGTGTAGAAAGTGCCTATAGCAAAGCAGTACATTATTTACAATTTGGTCTAAGAACTAAGCAGGATATAAGAGAATATCTTCAGAAGAAAGAGATTGCTAATAATGTTATAGATGAAGTAATAGAAAAGTTAATAGAAATTGGTTATTTGAATGATAATCACTATGTAGAAGCTGCGGTAACAGATTATTTTAATTTAAATTTAAAGGGGCCATACTGGATACAAAGAAAATTGTTAGAAAAAGGCTTGGATAAAGATGTTATTGAAGATAATATCGCTAAGATTTGTACAGAAGAAGCAATGATTGAAATGCTTTATAAAATTATTGAACGCGAGTATAAAGTAAGAAGAGAGACGAAAAATAAAAAAGTTCAAAAAATAACACAAAAACTTTATACAAATGGCTTTACATCTGATATAATAAGAAAGGTGTTTGACATATTTTTCGAAGACTATGAGGAAGAAGATGAAGATGATATATTAGATGAGCATTTTAGAAGGGCTTATCAAAGTTATAGTCGCAGATTCGAAGGGTATGCACTTAAACAAAAACTGATTGAAAAGCTAATAAGAGATGGTTTTTCGTACTATACAGCTAAAGACTATGTAGAAAAACAAGATTTGTAAAGGAAGAATAAAATGGATAGAAGAAACGAAAGGCAAAAGAAAATAAGGAATTTTTCTATAATTGCACATATTGACCACGGGAAATCGACTCTTGCGGACAGAATTTTAGAGAAAACAAAAGCGTTAGAACAACGTGAAATGAAAGCACAACTTCTTGACTCAATGGATATTGAGCGTGAAAGAGGTATTACAATTAAACTTAATGCAGTTCAATTACAATATACTGCTAAAAATGGAGAAGAGTATATTTTCCACTTAATCGATACACCGGGACACGTAGACTTTACATATGAAGTATCACGTTCTCTAGCAGCATGTGAAGGAGCTATTCTAGTAGTTGATGCTGCTCAAGGTATTGAAGCACAAACTTTAGCTAACGTATACTTAGCATTAGACAATAATTTAGAAATTATTCCAATTATTAACAAAATCGACTTACCTGCTGCAGATCCTGAGAAGGTTAAGACTGAGATTGAAGATGTAATTGGATTACCAACAGACGATATCGTACTAGCTTCTGCTAAAGCGGGTATTGGTATTGACGAAATCTTAGAACAAATCGTAGAATACATTCCAGCTCCATCTGGGGATGCAGCTGAGCCACTACAAGCATTAATCTTTGACTCTTTATACGATGCGTATAGAGGAGTTATAGTTTCAGTTCGTATTAAGAACGGTACTGTAAAAGCTGGAGATAAGATTAAGATGATGGCTACTGGTGGTGTGTTCGAGGTAACTGAAGTTGGGATTCACACACCTAAAGAAAAAATTGTTGATGAACTTACTGCAGGAGATGTAGGATTTATCTGTGCATCTATCAAAAATGTAAGTGAAACTCGTGTAGGGGATACTATCACATTAGCGAATAATCCTGCTAAAGAAGCATTACCTGGGTATAGAAAATTAAATCCAATGGTATTCTGTGGATTATATCCAATCGATTCATCAAAATATAATGACTTACGTGAAGCATTAGAAAAATTAGAACTTAATGACTCAGCTTTACAATATGAAGCGGAAACGTCACAAGCACTTGGATTTGGATTTAGATGTGGTTTCTTAGGAATGTTACACATGGAAATCATTCAAGAGCGTATTGAGCGTGAATTTAACATTGATATCATCGCTACTGCACCATCGGTTATTTACAAAGTTGAGAAAACTGACGGAACTTTAGTAGATGTTTCAAACCCATCAGAAATGCCAGATCCACAAAAAATAAATAAGATAACTGAGCCGTTTGTTAAGGCGAGCATTATGGTACCAAATGATTATGTAGGTGCTGTTATGGATCTTTGTCAGAAGAAACGTGGTATTTTCTTAAATATGCAATATATCGATGATACAAGGGTTAATATTACTTATGATATACCTTTATCAGAAATTGTCTTCGACTTCTTTGATCAACTTAAATCTAATACAAAAGGATATGCATCATTCGACTATGAATTAACAGGGTACAAAGATAGTAACCTTGTTAAGATGGATATTCTATTAAATGGTGAACAAGTCGATGCTTTAAGTTTCATCGTTCATAGAGAATTTGCTTACCAACGTGGTAAAGTTATTGTAGAAAAACTTAAAAAACTTATTCCAAAACAACAATTCGAGATTCCTATCCAAGCTGCAATTGGAAATAAAATTATCTCTCGTGAAACTATTAAAGCGATGCGTAAAAACGTTCTTGCTAAATGTTACGGAGGGGATATTAGTAGGAAACGTAAACTATTAGAGAAACAGAAAAAAGGTAAAGAGAGAATGAAAGCTGTTGGTAGCGTAGAAGTTCCTCAAGATGCCTTCATGGCTGTTCTGAAAATGGATGAAGAATAATGAAAAGTTATCCACGCGGAGTCTATATTCATATTCCATTTTGTAAGTATATTTGTTCATACTGTGATTTCAATAAGTTTTATATACAAAGACAGCCTGTCGATAAGTATATAGATTGCTTAATCAAAGAAATCGAGGGTATGGAAAATATTCAAAATGTTGAAACTATTTATATCGGTGGTGGAACACCAAGTGCATTAAATGATAAACAACTTCATCTTTTATTAACTGCACTTAGAAATAAAATTCCACAACAACTGCGTGAATTTACTTTTGAAGCTAACCCTGAGGATCTTGTTGATTCTCGGGTTGCTTTGGTAAAGAGCTACGGAGTTGATAGAATTAGCATGGGAGTTCAGACTTTTAATAATGAGCTGTTAAAAATTCTTGGACGCGGACATGTTGCGGTTGATGTGGATATGGCGATTGCTAATTGTAAAAAACACGGAATTGAGGATATTAATGTTGATTTAATGTTTTCATTACCGAAGCAGACTATGGACGATCTGTATGATAGTATGAAAAAGGTTGTGGGATATAATATTAGCCATGTTTCTTGTTATTCACTGATATTAGAGCAAAAAACAAAACTTTATAACCAAGTTAGAGATAAGAAGGTTACATTGCCTTCAAATGAAACAGAAGAGAAAATGTACAATGAGGTAATTAACTTCTTAACAGAAAATGGTTATGAACAGTATGAGATCAGTAATTTTGCTAGACCTGGTCATGAGAGTGTTCATAATAGCAGTTACTGGAGGAATATAGAGTATTACGGTCTTGGAGCGGGTGCTCATGGTTATATTGATGGAGTACGTTATGCTAATCAGGGAGCATTGAAATTCTATATCGATAGTATGTTGGAAAAAGGGCACGCTAGACGTGAAGAAAACACAGTGACACCAAAGGAAAGAATCGAAGAGGAAATGTTTTTAGGGCTTCGTCTTTTAGAAGGTGTAGATTTAGATATGTTTGAAGAAAAGTATGGAAAAAGAGCAGAAGAAATATTTAAAGACGTTATTGATAAAAACATAAGAGAAGGGTACTTGGAAATTGAAGCTAATAAACTTCGTTTAACTAGAAAAGGATTATTCTATGGAAACGATGTGTTCTCTGAGTTTTTATTGGATTAAATATAATAAGAATTTTGTCAGAGGAGAAACCAGTTAGTTGAGTTTTATGAAGTTAGTTTTTTGGTTTCTCCCGATAAATATAAAGGAAAGGAGAATAATAATTATGGAACGAACATATATTGAAAGATTACTTAGTAATTTGAATGAGAAGTATGGATTTAATTTGAAATTCAGCGAAAATTTTAAAAATGCATTTTCTCATTCTTCTTATACAAATGAGAAAAGAATCGCGAAGCATTTGAATTATGAACGTCTGGAATTTTTAGGAGATGCTGTTGTTGAACTTACAACAAGTGAGTTTTTATTTAAGAAATTTTCTGAGCTTCCTGAAGGGGAACTTACTAAGCTACGTGCATCTATTGTTTGTGAAAAGACATTGGTTAAATATGCTTTGCAACTTGGTTTAGATAAATGTATTTATCTAGGTAAAGGTGAAGAAAAAATGGGCGGAAGAAGTCGAGCAGCTTTACTTGCTGATATTTTTGAATCTTTCACAGGAGCAATGTATTTAGAGTCAAATCTTGAAGTTGTAAAAACTTTCTTAAATAATACATTATTTACAGAAGTTCAAGATCTTGAATATCATAGTTTTGTAGACTATAAAACTATCTTGCAAGAGTACATTTCAAAAATTAAATTGGGTGAAATTGAGTATATAGTACTTGATTCTACAGGTCCATCACATTCTAAAACTTTCACGAGTGCTGTTTTAATTGGTGGGAAACAATATGGAAGTGGGACAGCTACTACAAAAAAAGAGTCTGAACAGCTTTCAGCAAAACAAGCATTAGAAAAGCTAGGATATAAAGATATTTAAAATTAATGAAAGGAAAAAAAGATGAAATTAGCAAAGGTTGAAGTTACAGGTTTTAAATCTTTTCAGAAGAAGACAACATTTGAATTTAAAAATAATTTAATCGGTGTTGTTGGACCGAATGGTTCGGGAAAAAGTAATATAATTGATGCTATTCGTTGGGTTTTAGGGGAGCAATCAGCTAAAAATTTACGTGGTAGTAGCATGAAAGATGTTATCTTTTCGGGGACTGAAGATGCGAAAAGAAAAAACTTTGCTGAAGTAGCGGTAACATTTTCTAACGGAGAAGATAGTTGTGAAATTAAAAGACGTTTGTATAGAAATGGTGATAGTGAGTATTACATTGATAATAAACGTGCAAAATTGAAAGATATTACTGATATGTATCTAGACCTTGGTATTAATAAAGAGAGTTATAGTATTATTACTCAAGGTAAGGTAGAAGATATTATTTCATCTAAGCCTGTCGATCGCCGAGCAATTATAGAAGAGGCATCAGGTGTATTAAAGTACAAAAATAAGAAAAAAGAGACTAATCTTAAATTAGAAAAGACAAACGACAACTTGATGAGGTTAAATGATATTTTCTCAGAAATCTCAGGTCGTTATGAGATTTTAGAAGATCAAAAGAATAAAGCACAAAAGTATCTTGATTATTCTAATGAACTTGAAGAAAAAGATATTTTATTAAATGTTTATAATATTGCTGAATATCAAAAAAGACTTGCAGATTTACTACAAGTTAAACATGAGAAAGAATCTGAAAAACTTGGACTTGAAAGTAGACAAGAAGAACTTATTAAAGATTTAGAAAGTATCAAGAATAGTTTAGTTTCACTAGATAGAACTTACATGAAATATCACGATGAAGAGTTAGAGCTAGTTCAGAAAAAAGAATCTCTTCAATCACAATTGAGCGTTATTGAGGAAAGAAAAAATAATAGAACTCTGAGAAGTGAAAAAATTAATGATGATATTAAATATCTTGAGGAAAGAAAACAAAACCTTGAGAATAAGTTAGCAGAAAGAGAAAATCTAAATACTGAAACTAAAAGTAAAATTCAAAAGATTAATAAAGAAATTTCTTCATTAGAATCGGGAGAAGAGAGTAAATTAGAATTAATCGAAAGAAAAATAGAAGAATTAAAAGATAACTATTATAGCTTAATAAATGAAGAAACTAAACTAGAAAATAGTATAGAGTTTGCTAAGAAAAATCTAGAGAGTGCTGATGAAAATAGTAAAGAAATTCTAGATAATATAGAAAGACAAAAACAAGTTTTAGGTATAAAAACAGAAGAGATTGCAGCAGCTACTGAAGAACAAAAAGTTCTAAACGAACAGCTAGCTAATCTTCAAAAAGAACTTGATATATTAGTTGAAAAAAATATTTTAATTAATTCAAATGGAAAAAATATCGAGGAACAAATTCGCACAGGATATAATTTTAAGAGTAACCTGGAAAATCGTAAGAAGTTCTTAGAAGATCAGATTAATAATTTAAGTTTTTACAATATTGGAGTAAAAGAAATTCTTGCGAATAAGGCTGTTCTAGTTGGTGTTCACAATAGTGTAGCTAATATTGTAGAATTTGATAACGAATATGCCGTTGCAATTGATATTGCTTTAGGGCAAGCACAACAAAATATTATTGTTGAAAATGAGAATGTTGCTAAAGAATGTATTAATCACTTAAAGAAAACTAATAAAGGTAGAGTTACATTTTTACCATTAAATAATATTAAAGCTAAAGCTATAGCGAGTGATGTTTATAGAACAGTTGTAAATGAAGAAGGATTTATCAATATTGCTGAGAACCTTATAACTGTTGATACGGATTATAAAAATATAATATCTCACCTATTAGGGCTTGTTCTTATCGTTGATAATATGGATAATGCCAATAGAATAGCGCGTAAGATTAATTTTAGAAATAGAATTATTACATTAGATGGGCAAATTATTAATAGTGGTGGATCTATTACTGGTGGTGCTATTAATAAAAATAACAACTCATCTATTAAACATAAGGCAGAATTAGATGAACTCTCTCAAAATCTTGTTAAAATAAATGATAAGATTGAGAAATTAACAAATGAGAAGAGTTTATTAGAAAGTCAACAACAAGAAGTAATGGACGAAATTCTAAATTCTAAATCTGTGAAAGAAGAGGCGATTTTAAAACTTAAGCAATTAGAATTAAGTATAAATCATAAAAACTCTGAAATTTCCGATATTAAAGTGAATATAGAATTAAATGAGAAAAAACTACTAGAATTCAAAGATACTGAAGATAATTCGAGTAATATTGTTGAGTTAACTCAAAGTCTGGAGAAAATTAGAGTAGATCTACGAAAACTTGATGAGAAAATTAAGGAAGAAAGTAGTAAGAAACAAAATGCTCAAAGTGCAGAGGAATTGTTCTTAGAGAAAATTGCTGAGCTTAAGATTGAAAAATCAAAATTAGAAGAGACAACTAAGCATGGTTTAGAGTTAATAGAATCACTATTAGCTGATATAACAGATATAAATGAGCAACTAACAAGATTAGAAATGTCTAAAGATGCAGAGTCTTTAAGTGAGGAAGATGAGCAAAAGATATTAGAAAATAATTCTAAGATTATTGCTGAGTGTAGTGAAAGATTAACAACGCTTAAGACGTTATTATCAGATCTTGATATGGAAAAAACAGGATTATTCAAACGCGAAAAAGAAATTACGGTAGCTCAACAAAGAAATAACGAAAGTCTACGTCAAAAAACTTCAGAATTCGAAAAATTAACTGTAGAACAGACGAAGATAGAAGTTAAGATCGATGAATATCTAGAGAACCTCGTTACTAACTATAATGTAACGTATGAGAGTGTATCAAACAGATTAACTGCTGAAAATATTGGAGAAGTTCCTTCATATAAGAATGATGTAGTAAGACTTCGTAAAGAGATAGTGGACTTAGGTAATATCAACTTGAATGCTATTGCTGAGTTCGAAGAAATCAAAGAACGTTATGATTTCTATAATGAGCAAATTACTGACCTTGTAGAAGCGAAAGAAAAACTAGAAGAGACTATTGCAGAGATTGATAAGGAAGTAAAAGAACGCTTCTTAACGACATTTGTCCAAGTAGCAGAGAATTTCAATAAAATATTTAAAGAATTGTTCAAAGGTGGTTATGCAGATATGACTTTAGAATCACCAAATGACATATTAAATACTGGAATAGTAATCGAAGCTTCACCTCCGGGTAAAAAACTTCAAAACCTTTCATTATTATCAGGTGGAGAGAAATCTTTAACTGCGATAAGTTTATTGTTTGCGATATTACAGGTTAAAAATCCACCATTTGTAGTTCTTGATGAGGTGGAAGCGGCACTTGATGAAGAGAATGTTAATAGATTTGCAAAATTCTTAAAAGTTTATTCGGAGAATAATCAATTCTTAGTTATCACACACAGACGAGGTACTATGGAAGCTATGGATACTTTATACGGAGTAACAATGCAAGAAAAAGGTATTAGTTATATCTTAGAATTGGAGTTAAAAGATGTTATTGAGAACTTCGAGGAAGTTATAGAGTAAGCAGATAAACTTTTATAATAGCTTAAAAGACACGATTAAGTTTAAACTTAACCGTGTCTTTTTGACGTTAATTTGAATAAAATAAATTCTTAATAAACCCATACCATACATATATTACAATAATTATCGCCAGTAATTCAGTTAGATGAATTAAAATATTCAAAATAGAAAATTCTGTTATTTGATAGTAAATTCCAGTTTTTTGAAATGATATTGCGCAAATCACTAATGGGAAAGTGAAAGCGGAAAAGCTAGGATAGAATTTTCTTTTTAGTAAATAAGGTAATTGAATTAAAACAAATATAAACAATAATATTGTAAGTGGTATTAGTATAGCTAGTATTGTATTACTTTTTTGCGTTACTCCAATCATATAACTAGCTAGTAAGAGTCCACCAGGTGCTGAAAATACAGTAATAGTAGGGTAATCTCCATCTTTATAATGTTTATATTTATAAACTCTATAAAGAACAAAAGGTAATAATACTAAATAGTTAATATAAGAAAAGTAGAAGTAAATTAATCCTAGCGTTTCTAAGTTGTAATTTATTGCTGTTACTGTTACAACAGCTGGCCCAACAAAGGTAATAAACCAAGTTGGATAGATTTTATTAATATTTCTTTCCTTTATTATAAATTTATAAATTGCATAACAAACAACATAAAAATCTAAAAGTATACCAATTATCCATATTGGCATACTTAATATCCCGATATATTTTTTTGAAAATGAAGCAAGTAGTATAATGCTCATAGGGTATGTTGCTAGCACTGTTGAAATAACTGGTTTTTTCATTTCATTTTTTAATTTATCAAATTCCAGTACAAATTTAATAGTTAAAAGTACAATTATTATCAAAGATAACAGATTAAATAATAACTGTAATGAAGAGGAATATGGTTGTAATAAATTTCCTAAAGCAACAGAACCTAATGCTAAACCTGCTATAGGTGTTGGTAAACTTTTAATAATATTCATAAAGAGCTCCTAAATTATATTTCATCTTTAATTGTATACAATTTCATGTAATAATTCAATAATTTTTCTGTTGACATTTCACACAAAATTATTTACAATAAGAAACAAGTGTTACCTATTGATGGAGGTTTGAATATGGCACCAAAATTTAAATTTACTAAAGAAGAGGTCTTGACTGTAACTATAGACTTTATAAGAGAAAATGGAATAGAAGCATTAACTGCAA
>CAURVX010000011.1:0-33357 GCA_963528605.1 uncultured Gemella sp. | reverse complement strand
TTACTCGTCCATTCAACTTTGAAGGTAAAAAACGTCAAGTACAATCTACAGCAGGAATTAACTCACTTAAAGGTGCAGTGGATACACTTATCGTTATTCCTAACGATAGATTATTAGATATCGTTGATAAATCTACTCCAATGATGCAAGCATTCGTTGAAGCAGATAACGTATTACGTCAAGGGGTACAAGGTATTTCTGACTTAATTAACGTATCTGGTACAGTTAACCTTGACTTCGCTGATGTTAAAGCTATTATGGCTGACCAAGGTTCAGCATTAATGGGTATCGGTGTAGCTTCAGGAGAAAACAGAGCTATCGAAGCAGCTAAAAAAGCTATTTCATCTCCATTACTAGAAACTTCAATCGTTGGAGCAAAAGGTGTGTTATTAAACATTACTGGTGGACCATCATTAAGTTTATTTGAGGCTCAAGCAGCTGCAAGTATCGTTCAAGAAGCTAGTGATGATGAAGTAAACATGATCTTCGGTACAGTATTTAACGAAGAGTTAGAGAAAACAGATGAAATCATCGTTACAGTAATCGCTACTGGATTTGAAGAAGATGGAGTAAGTGTTGAAAGAGATATCTTAGCACAACGTCCAGCTCAACCAGAAGCTAGCTCATTCACAAGTGGATACGGTAAAAACGAAGTAGAACAAGAAATGTACCCACGTCCAAGAAGAAGAACAAGAAGAGAAATCTAATAAATAAAAAACGAAAAATCGAGTAATTCTCGATTTTTCGTTTTTTTATGTTGTAATGGATGAGAAAGGAGACTAAAAATATATAAACATATTAAACGATAGGGAGTGATTCTACAAAATCGATTTCTGTTGCTCTGAAATCATGATTTCTGAATCACTCCCTGTCTTCTAATCAATTAGAATAAATTTTATTTTAAAATTGATTACATTTTTTAGTGTATTGTAAATAAAGGATTTTTTTAGCGATAAATTACAAAATTCTATAAGATTTGTTTCATCAATATCTGCATATAAATAGTATGTGATTACACAACTATCAATTTTTGGTTCTTCATTATAACCTCTAACATTTAATAGGGTTAAAGGATTTTTTAATACTATATGAATTTTCCCTTCAAGTTCTTCAATATCTATATTGGAATGTTTACTTTCGTTTATTATGGTATGGGCTATACCACCAAGTATTGAAGAAGCTAAATAATTTATACTACTTCTATAATCTGAATTAATATCAAAGTTTATATCACTTGAAATAGTAATAGTATCATTATTAGTATACAATTTAAAATTATTATTTGATAAAATACCTCTAAAACTAAGGTCATAATTATTTGATTCGTATAAATTAGTCATACAAATTCCTCAATGTATTTTTAGCCTCATTTAGACGAGCTAATTTTTTATCGATTATATCCATTGTACTTACTGGTCTATTTGCAAATGTAGCAAAACCACAGTCAGGATTTAACCAAATTCTTTCTTTAGGAATATATTGCATCACTTCTTCTACACGATTTAGGATATCTTCTAATGGTTCTATATCGTCTGTTCTTGGATTCATAACACCTAATCCTAGTATACAATTATCCCTGATTAAAGTACTACTGAATAATGAAGATATTTCTCCAGCACGAGGAGTAGAAAACTCTAATGTAAGTATATTAGGAAGAGTTTGTTCGAATAATGGAAGTAAAGGAGTATAAGGTCCAGTAAGTAGAATACTTTCATCACGACTCCAATTACCACGACATACATGAAGAGAAACTAATATTTCTTTTTCTTTGGCATAATCTATTACAGATTTAATTAATTTAGTTGCAAATTTTAATTCTTCAGTAGGATCTTTTTTCTCAGATAATGCTGCACACATAAAAGATCTTGTCTTTCCTTCAGAGAATACTACTTCGGTTAATACAGGCTCATCAAATTGAATAACATCTATGCCTATTTTTGCTAATGAATCAATCTCTTCTTTTAATACTTTAATTATGTCCTCTCCTAGAGAATCTTTGCTATCGTAATATTGTTTTGATAAGGCTGGTAACCACATAGACCTAGTTATTAAATAAGGACCAGGTAATGTCGCTTTGATTTTCTTATTGGTTAGTTTTTTTAGTTCAATCATTTCATCAGTTACCAGAGGTTTATTATATTTCACTTTCCCAGTGCAAATTGCATTTTTTATACTAATCGCAGGAACGTCTAGTATTTCAAGTATTTGTTCAAAACCTTGTTTATCCTCAATATAATCAAACATATCAGCCATGCTCATCATTGTAACACCTTCTAAACGTTCAGCAATAAATGAAACATAATTATCTCTATTTAGTTCACCGCTAGTAATTATATCAATATTATTATTTTCTTGAAGTTCAACTACGTATTTTGTTTCTTCATCTAAGATTTCTTGATATGTTTTTAAGTTGATATTTCCTTTATTTAATTTTCGTTTTGCAGTTAATAGTTTTTTACTACGAGGCATACTGCCAAGAAGGGAAACTAAGAAAGATGAATTAGTCATAATTATTCACCATGAAACTCTTTAAAAAAATTTAAATATTCATTGGCTTCAGTAAGTTGCTTAAATCCAGAAGTACGACCTGAGATCCATTCTTTTAAGCCTTCCATATCCATCATTTCTTTATGATCTGGATTATTGTAATCCATTTTATGTAATACTTCTATAAATTTTTCAAAACGAGCTACATCTAATTCCGGATGTCCTGAGAAGATACAGTGATCAAAGAAATCTGTTTTTGATAAGATTTTCACCTGGTTTTCATCTAGAGTTCCATCTGCAATCCAAGCATTATAGTTTAAATCTAACATCCACGTAGCAGCTACTTCATCATTTTTCAAAGCAATTGCTGAATCAAGTTCTCCACCAACATGGTCACCATGAAGCCCGACACCGATATCAAAACGTTTTTCAGTATAATCTTTTTCAAATTCTAACCCAAGTTTGCGAAGGTGATTAATAGGAATTAATCTAGCTTGTGGTGAATCAATTGCACCAAAGCCAATTGTTTTGTTTCTTAAGTCTTGAATAGAGTTAATGTTACTATTAGTTTTTACTACTAAATATGAACTACGATCGCGGTCTGTATCACGCATAGAACCGTTCAGAGCAGTACCTTTAGTACGTAGGTGAGTATCTAACCATGCTAAAGGAGAATTCCAAGCTACATCAATTTCTTTAGCTAATAAACCGTCAACTTGACCTTTGTAATCTTTGTAATAAACTGGTTCGATAGGGAAGTTTTCATCTTCGAAAAATTTTGCAATAATTCCCCAGATTACAGTAACCTTAGGATCATATATAACAGCTCCAACTTTTAATTTTGTCATAATAATATACCTCTTCTTAATTATATTTTTAAAAATAGGAGGTAACTCAAAAATCATTATTTCTATGAAATCGATTTTGTCGAGTCCCTCCTGTAAAGCTTATGAGTTCTCATATAAACCTCTGAAAATTTAGGGCTTAAGGGTGCCTCTTATATGAGTTATTTCAGAAAATTATTCTATGGTAATTGTTGACCTGTGATGGCTTTACCTAACCAGATAGTAAGCACGTCAACACTAGGTGCCATAATATGACTTGCGAATGCATCTCTTAAATAGCGTTCCATATTTCCAACACGGTTATATGCTTTACCACCACCAACGCGCATACCAAGACGGGCTAATTCAATGGCAGCTTCACTTGCGAAAATTCTCGCAGATAAGATTTTGGCTAACATATCAGCATCTTTATTTAAGAAACTGCGAGCTGCTTCATTTGTTCCAAGAACTGCTGCATTAGTTTGACTATAGATTTTAGCAAGATGAATTTGTACTGTTTCAATTTCACTTAGAGATTTTCCATCAGGATATTTTCTATTAGTAGTGTGTGCAACAGCTTCTTCTAGTATTGCTTCGCAAAGACCACTGTAAACAGCAGCAAGTCCAGTGATGAAGTATGTTGCAACAATAGTGAATACTTGGTCAACTCCTGATCCAGCTTGACCAATACGTAATTCTTTATTTAATTCAACATCGTTAATTGCCATTTGGCAAGAAACATTACCACGCATTCCTAAACCATGCCAAGTAGAAGGTTTAAATTCTAGACCTTCGCTACCTAGAGGGAATACCCAGTTGTCAATTCCACCTTCAACATCAGAAGGAGTAAGAACAAGATAATAAGATGCAAATTCAGCAGAAGTCACCATACTTTTTAGTCCATTAAATACTACTGAATTATCTTTAAATTCTGTTTTGACATCCGAGATATAGAAGTGTGTCCCAGTTCCTAATTCACTATATGCAAGCGCCATAAATTTTTCATTTTCAACAATGTCTCTACAGATTTTTGATTTTAGATTATTGTCGGCATAAGAGAGAATACAGTTTAGTGCAACATTATGCATCATATAACATAGACCTACTGTTGCGCTTGACTTAGCAAAAGCACGGCAAGTATCTGCATGTTCTTGCATATCTTTTCCTAATCCACCTAATTCAGTTGGAATCATAAGTTTGAAATATCCTGCTTTTCCTAACTCTTTGAAGACTTCTTCAGGAAATCTTTCTTGTTCGTCTATTTCTTTTGCAATAGGATCTATATATTTTTTTGCAAATTCCCTAGCTTCGTTGTAAAATGTTGTCATAATAATGCCTCCTAACATTAATATATCTAATATATTTTTATACAAAAATTATACCACAAAGAATATTTCTGTAAATGCTTTTCATATAATTCTTAAAAGGATACCTAAAAAATAAATTTATATAAAATATATAATAAATATCTTATAATTAACTGATGTAAAATGATATATTTATTAGCATTTTAATAAATATATTATATTTTAAAATATAAAAATAAATTTTTTTAGATGATAGGTGATATCATTTTCAAAAATGCAAAACTACGTTGTAAATATAAAAATTGAAAAAATTATTGAAAAAAGTCTGAAAATTTATTTACAAATTGTATTAAATCTTGTATAATCTATATTTATATAATATATTAATGAAAGGATGAGAAATATGACAGATTCAAAGATGGAAAGAAAGCTGCAAGCTCGTCATATTAGTATGATAGCTATAGGTGGATGTATAGGTACGGGATTATTTATGGCAAGTGGAGCGGTAGTTAGTAAAGCAGGTTCTTACGGAGCAGTTTTAACTTATGCATTAATTGGAGTTATTATTTACTTTTTAATGGCTTCTATAGGAGAATTGGCGACATTTTATCCAGTTTCAGGTTCATTCGGAGCATATGCAACAAGATTTATAGATCCAGGTGTTGGATTTGGAGTAGGATGGTTATTCTGGATCCTGTATATATTAGTAGCAAGTGTAGACATAATAACTTTATCGAAAATATTACATTACTGGGGATTCTTTAGACAATTTTCAACGTTTTCGATTTGTATTGCATTTTTAGTATTATTGTATTTATTAAACTTTGTAAGTGTTAAAGTATTTGGTGAAGTCGAATACTGGATAACAATTATAAAAGTAATGACAGTTGTTGCATTTTTAATTGTAGGATTTGCAATTATTTTTGGAGCCACTGGGAATAGTGAAGCTGGTATTCATACATTTGTTCAAAATGGTGAAAAAACAAGTAGTGCAGGTGCCTTAGGATTATTCGGTGTTCTTTCAACTGCAGCATTCTCATTTGGAGGAACAGAAGTTGTAGCAGTTACAGCAGGAGAATCACCAAATCCAAAAGAAACAATGCCTAAAGCAGTTAGACAAGTTTTCTGGAGAATACTAATATTTTATATAGCTACAATGTTAATAATTTCTTCAATTGTTTCAGCAAATGATCCAAGATTATTAGACACAAATAATGTAACAGCATCTCCATTCACAATTGTATTCCAAAATATTGGTTTAGAAGTGGCGGCAGTTATTATGAATGCTGTAATTTTAACATCAGTTTTATCGGCTGCAAATTCAGGTATATATGTTTCTAGTAGACAGCTATTTTCATTAAGTTCACATAATTATGGGCCTAAAGCATTTAAAAAATTAAATAGTAATTCAGTACCAGTATTTGCGTTAACTTTTTCAGCAGTGTTTATGGTTTTATGTTTCATTTTTGAAAGATTAAATCCAAGTGGGTACTACATGCTACTTTCTATGGTTGGTATTATAGTAATGATAATTTGGATGGTTTCTCTAATATCTCAAATTCGTTTGAGAAGAGCGATTGCGAAACAAGGGAAAAAAGCTGAAGATGTTCTTCCTTATACATCTAAAACAGGAGTTGTAGGATCGTATATTGCACTATTTTCTTTTGCAACAATAATATTACTACAATTGATAGCTGATTATGCAACAGGAGGTTTTGTGAAAATGTCATATAACCTAGTTTGTCCTGCTGTTGGTGTAGTAATGTATTTAGTATTTAAATTGGTAACGAAGAAAAAATTTGTTAAATTAGAAGAAATGGATATACATCCATATAAAGGATAATTAATATTGAAAAAAGATTAATGAGTTATATACTTGTTAATCTTTTCTTTTATATTAAATTATATTCATTAGTTATTTGGGAATAGGACTGAATAGTTCTTAAACTATGGTAAATGCTTGCAGTTTATGATAAAATTGTATTTAAGTAATTTATTGGAGATGATAATTTGAATATTGGAATTACAGGAAGTATAGCATGTGGAAAAAGTACTGTATCAGACTATTTGATAGCTAAGGGGTATACCATTATTGATGCTGATAAACTTGGGCATGCTGCACTTACTAGTATTGATGTAAAAAGAAAACTAGCTGAAAAATTCGGTGATAAAATTTTAGAAAATAATGAAATAAGTCGGGAAAAATTAGGTAAGTTAGTTTTTGGTAATGATGACAATTTAAAAATCTTAAATAGTATTATTCATCCTAAAATTAAAGAATTAATTTTAAAATTACAAGAAGATCATAAAGATGAAGATTTGGTCTTTTTAGATATAGCATTGCTGTATGAAGCGAATTTTGTAGACTTGGTAGAAAAAGTAGCAGTTGTATATGTAGATGAAGATGTACAATTAGAAAGATTAATGACACGAAATTCTTTATCAAAAGAAGAGGCTCTTAAGCGTATAGAAAGTCAAATGAGTCCACAGGAGAAAGCATCATTAGGTGATTTTGTTATAAATAATAGTTATGGAAAAGAAGACACATTTCAACAAATTGATGTAATATTAGAAAAGTTAAACAGAGGAGATAAGAACAATGACTAATGTATTAGAAATTAGTAATCTTGGCGGTGGATATAACCGTAGAAAGATTATTGATAATATCAATATACAAATATCTAAAGGTAGTATAACAGCGCTAATTGGTCTTAATGGAGCTGGTAAAAGTACTACAATTAAACATATATTAGGGTTACTTAGACCTATGGAAGGTGAAATCAAGGTTAATGGTATTACAATTACTCGTGACAATGAAAAATACAGAAAGAGCATAAGTTATATTCCAGAATCACCTGTTTTATATGAAGAATTAACACTAGAAGAACATATAAATCTTACAGCAATGGCTTATGGATTAGATATGGAAAATACTTGGAAAAAAGCAGATAAATTACTAGAGCTGTTTAAACTAAGCGATAAGAAGAAATTTTTCCCAGTACACTTTTCAAAAGGTATGAAACAAAAAGTAATGATTATCTGTGCCTTTTTAGTAGAACCTAGTTTATATATAATTGATGAACCGTTTTTAGGACTTGATCCGATTGCAATTAATGACTTAATTAAATTGATGTGTGAAAGAAGAGATAATGGAGCTAGTTTATTGATGTCTACACACATACTAGCTACAGCAGAAAAATATTGTGACAACTTTGTTATTATTCACGAAGGAAAAATTCTAGCGAATGGTAATCTAGAACAACTAAGGGCTGAATTTAATATGGCAGGTGCGTCTTTAGATGAAATTTATCTATCATTAACAGTGAGAGATAGTAATGAGTAATATTGAGAATATCTTTGCGGATAGACGCAAGAAAGAGCAGGAGTTAAAACTAACCTATAGTAAGTATATTTTTAATTCGCACCTAATTATGTTTCTTATTATTGTGTTAGGAGCAGTATTGATTAATTATTCTAAATGGATAGCTGTAGCGAGCCAATTTGAATTATACTCAGTATTTATAGCTGCATCATTAGCATTTAGTTACTATTTGATAAGTACAAAGATTAAAACGTATATAAAAGAAGCAGATGCAGTGTTTTTATTACCATTAGAGAAGTATTATAAAAACGTTGGTAGAAAAACGGTTATTAATATATCGGTAACTCACGTTATAGCCTTTGTCATCTTTTATTTTGCGGTTAAGCCTATTACTAGTATTATCGGTAATGTTGATAAATTATCTATATGTTTACTGCTTATGGTAATTGTAATAAACAACTTATTAAAATACGTTCAAGTTATTCACTATAAAGAAGTTATTTGGATTAAAATTTTGCAATTTCTAGTGACTTTTATACAGATAATTGCAGTATTCATAATGAATACTTATATTCATATAGCTGATATAGCTGGTATAATAGGTTTGGCATTCTGCGCATATTATGTTATTAAGAATTCTACGGGCTCAAAGAGTTCAGATAATCAAGAAAAGCTAGTTGTTAAATGGAGTGAAGCGGCTGAGTACGATAAACATCGTATGGAAAGTTACTTGAAATTCGTGAATATGTTTGTGGATGTACCATTAAGCGGGGTAAAAGTAGCTAGAAGAAAATATTTTGATGCATTATTACCTAAATTAACAAAAGACAATTTCACTAAAGAAAATAGTTTTAAATATTATTATTATAGAGTCTTTTTAAGACAGGAAAATACAGTGTTTTTAGCTTTAAGGCTTATGCTATTATCAGGATTAATAATTTTTAGTTTTAAAAATTATTATGTTAGTGCAGTAGCTATAATATCTTATAGTTATTTAACTATTATTCAGCTCGTTCCTTTATATAAACAGATGAGTAATAATATATGGCATAGTATATTACCAGTTGATGAAAAAATTAAAACTGATAGTTTTAAGAAATTATTAACTGTTGTAATGTTAATAACTACAATACTACTTGCGCTATTTGCTATAGTATTTAGTAAATTTGAAGGAATGACTTTAGTAATAATTAGTGCATCGGTAGTTTTAGCTAATATTATAGCCAAGATTTTTATTGAAAAAGTAAAATAGAAGGTATATCATGAAAAACATAGCAATAATAGGAGGAGATTTATCAGGAGTGAGCTGTGCTTATTTTCTAGATAAATTCTCAGGGATAAACTCAAGAAAGTTCAATATTGATTTAATTGAAAGAAATCTAGAATTTGCTAATGATAGGTTTGGAAAATTTCAGCTAGGTCAGGAAATCTATGATAATGGATGGCATAATTCAATTAGTGAACAAGGTGTACTATTTTATTTAATGATTGAACTAGGACTGCATCGATATCTAATCAAAAGTGGTATGACTAAAAAAGTATTTTTTACAAAAGAAGGAATAAAATATTTACCGGAAAAAATGCTTTACGGAGTGCCTTTAGATAAAAGAGAGTTGTTGTTGTCTGATTTATTTACTTTTAAAGAAAAATTATCTATTATGTACAATATGTATAATACTTTAGAGGATGAAGATATAAAGGAATTAACAGTAGAAGAATTTTTTAAAGCTATAATTAATGAGAAAATTTATGATAAACTAATTGAGCCTTTACTGACAAGCCATTATGCAAGTGATATTTCTAAGCAAAGTATGGTAAGTTTAATGCCGGAACTATCATTTTTAACAATTCAAAAAGAAGATATTAACAAAATTTTAGAAGATATGCATGATAGGAACGTTATAGATAATATTACTGTAGGTTCGGAATACAGATTAAAATTCACTTTAAAATCATTTATAGAGACTCTAGAATCGAATTTTTCAGATAAAGTATTTTTAGAGTTAAACCGTAAAGTTGAAAAAATAGAAAGAAAAGGTGATAAGTATCTAGTTCATTCAAATGGTAGTATTTATTATTATGACTATGTAATACTTACACTAAATCAAAAGAATTTCTTACCGTGGTTTAATGGAGATGAAAAAATTACTGAATTTTATTCAGATATGAAATATGTTTCTAATATAGTGGTCACGCTTGTTTATAAAAGAGATGAATTACATATTAATCGTGAGATTGGAGAAATAATTTTTCCGAAAGATGATAGTGAATATGTGACAAAGTTAGAGTACGTAAGTAATAAGTGGATTGATATTAAAATGAGTGGTATACAAATAGTTAGAGCTTATATAAATAGAGAAGAAGCGGTTAGCGCGTTAATGGATAAAAGTGATTCTGAAATAATCGAAATAATTGAAAAAGAATTGACTAAAGTCCATGGAACGATAGGTAAAGTAAGTAGATACTATGTAAGTAAGGTGAAAGATAATTATAGATTTCGCTGTAAGAAATATAATAAAAATATAAACAAGTTTAATGATTATATGAAAAAAGAATATCCTAATGTATTCATTATAGGAAAGTCTAAAAAAGGCACAACTCTAGAAAATACGGTATTGGAAGCTAAGGAAGTAGCCAAACAAATTTTAGAAAATATAAGATAAGAAGGGGCGTACAAAGTACGAGGTGAAAATTATGAAATTTTTTACTAATAAACAAGCAGGTGTAAAAGTAACACCAATATTTGAAAATGAAGCATACGAAAGTAAGTTATTAGAATATACAAAAGAAAGAGAATTATTCTCTGGAAAACTTAATGAAGTATATGCTAATCTTCCTTTTAATGGAGAAAAAGAAATACTTTTAGGATTAGGGAAAAAAGAAGAACTAGTAGAAGATAAGGTACGAGAAGTATTCTTTAAACTAGTTAAAGTATTAGAAAGTAACAAAGAATTAGAAATATTTATTACTTTGCCTAAAGTTGAGAGTGTTTCAACTGAAAAACTTGTAAATGCTGCAGTGGAAGGTGCATTACATGCAACTTATAAATTTGATAAGTATAAATCAGATAGAAAAGAATCTCCAGAAATTACGATTAATTTATCTACAGAAGAAAATCTAGAGAATATAGAAGAGGTAGTAAATGAAGCCCGTGATATTATGAGTGGAGTATTCTTCTCACGTGATCTAGTAAATGAAAGAGCAGAGTACTTATATCCAGAAACTCTTGCTAATATTGCTAGTAAGGAATTATCAGCATTAGGTGTTGAAGTAGAAGTTTATGATGAAAAACAATGTGAAGAGCTAGGATTAAAAGGGTTATTAGCAGTAGGGCGTGGATCAGATAGAAAACCAAGGTTTATTGTTATGAAATACTTAAATAATCCAGAGGAGAGCGAAGTAGTTGGATTAGTAGGTAAAGGTGTAACTTATGATTCAGGTGGTTACTCAATTAAACCTACAGCTAATAGTATGGACATAATGCACTGTGATATGGGTGGTGCAGGAACTGTAATTGGAACAATGAAACTAGTTGCGACTAGAAAATTAAAAACTAATGTGATTGCAGTTGTTGGCGCATGCGAAAACATGATAGCTGGTGGTTCTTATAAACCGGGTGATGTAATTTCAACACTTTCAGGAAAAACTGTAGAAGTATTAAACACAGATGCAGAAGGGCGTATTACTTTAGCAGACTCAGTATACTACGCTACTGAAAAATTAAAAGTTAGCAAAGTAATAGACTTAGCTACATTAACAGGAGCATGCTTAGTAGCACTAGGTGAATTCTACACAGGTGCAGTAACAAACAACCAAGAATTCTATAATGAACTAAGTAAAGCTGCGAAAGAAGCAGGAGAAAGAGTATGGCAAATGCCAGCTGATGACAGCTTTAGAGAATTAAATAAATCTTCTGTTGCTGATGTGAAAAATACAGGTGGAAGACTTGGTGGAACTATTACTGCAGGATTATTTATCGAAAACTTCGTAGCAAACGATGTCCCATGGGTGCACTTAGATATAGCTGGAACTGCGTATTTATCAAAAGCTGAAAAATACCTTCCAAAAGGTGCTACAGGAGTACATGTTAAAACATTGTATAATCTATTAAACAAATAATTTTCAGAAATAATTAAAGAACTCAATGAAGAGACAAACATTGAGTTCTTTTCTTTTTTTATCATTCATAAAAATTAAATGAGATGAAAAAAATTAAAAAATAATAAATTTATACTTGACAAGTAAATATTAAGGGTGTAAAATAAGTAACAATAAAACAAAAACCTTAGAAAAGAATAGTAATTTGGTAAAAAATTTTTAGCGAGCTAACGTTGGTGTGAGGTTAGTAATTTTTCTAGATGAACGCACTTTTTAGGCAATTATTAAATAATTGGTAACTCTGCCTTAAAGAGATTGAGTGGGTATTCTAAATACCAAGAAAAGTGGCAACGCGGAATTGATTTCGTCTTTTTATAGTTTTTTCGGAAATTATAAAAAGACTTTTTTATTTATCTCGTCGTACCGTTCTACAGACCATGGACTGTATCTTTCTTAGTTTTAGTATATCAAAAAGAGTGGCACCGCGAAAATTCGTCTCTTTGTAGCTAGGTTAACTAGTTACAAGGAGTTTTTTTATTAATAATTTGTTCTTTTCTATCGTTATATAATATAATAAAGAAATAAGGAGACAAGACAATGAAAAAATTATTATTATTCATTACATCAATTATTACAGTATTTACATTAACAGCATGCTCAAGCAGCAGCACAAAAACAAAATCTCAAGAGATTAAAGATAAAAATAAAATAGTATTAGGAGTTTCTCCAGATTATCCTCCGTATGAGTTTTTAACAACAGAAAACGGTAATAAAAAAGTTGTTGGTGCTGATATTTATCTAGCAGAACAAGTTGCTAAAAAATTAGGTGTTCAAGTTGAAATTCAACAAATGGCATTCGATTCATTAATCGCAGCATTAAATGCTAATAAAGTTGACATGGTAATCTCTGGAGTTAACCCAACAGAGGAAAGAAAAAAAGCAGTTGATTTTTCAGATGTTTATTACACAAGTAAAGGTATTTTCGTAGTAAATAAAGATAGTGAAGAAATCAAATCTGTAGCTGATCTTAAAAACAAAAAAATCGGTGTTCAAAAAGGTTCAACATATGAAACTTATGCTAAAGAACAACTAAAAATGGACGACAAAAACATCCAAGCTTTAACTGACGTTCCAAGTTTACTACAAGATTTAAAAAATAAAAAAATTGATGTAGTATTAATACCAGATGATGTTGCTAAAATCGCTATGAATAAATATACAGATATCAAAATTAGTACATTCACTGCAGAAAATGATCCAGAAGCAACAGGTATGGCAATAGCGTTCAAAAAAGGAAAAGATAATAGTAATAAAGAATTATTAGAACAAGTTAATGCAGTAATTAAAGAAATTCAAGCACAAAAAGCATTTGAAAAAGAGCTTGATAAATACGCTAAAGTTGCTGCACAAAGCGAATAGAAGAGAGGTATAAAATAGAATGTTTGATTTTCTTCCAAATTATTACACGACGTATTTAGAAGCTACAGTAACAACTTTAAAAGTTTCACTTATAGCTTTACTAGTAGGATTAATACTTGGAATTGTAATATGTTTAGCAAAAATTAGTACTTTTAAGGTATTTAATATAATAGCAGCAATATATGTAGAAATAATTAGAAATACACCAATACTAGTGCAAATTATGATTATCTATTTTGCACTACCAGAAATCGGTATTTCATTCACACCATTTATGTCAGCGATTATTGCTCTTTCAATAAATTCTGGGGCATATGTTAGTGAAATATTCCGTTCTGGAATACTTGCAATTGATAAAGGTCAAATGGAAGCTGGACGTTCTTTAGGATTAAGTTATTTCCAAACTATGAAATTAATTATCCTACCACAAGCTCTAAAAAACAGCTTACCAGCTTTAGGGAATGAGTTTATTTCATTAGTAAAAGAATCTTCAATAGTTTACTTTGTAGGGGTAGCAGATATCATGTTTACAGCAAATACTGTAAAAAATGCTACATACCAAACATTTGGTCCATACTTAGTAGCTGCTGCAATATATTTTATAATTACATCAATATTATCACTATTGGTAAAACGTTTAGAGAAAAAATTAACGAAGTAGGTGAAGAAATTGTTATTAGAAATAAAAGATTTACATAAGAAATTCGGAAAGTTAGAAGTATTAAAAGGTGTAAATATTAGCGTCGAAAAAGGGGAGAAAATAGTAATTCTAGGTTCAAGTGGTAGTGGTAAGAGTACAGCATTACGTTGTGTGAATTTATTAGAAACTCCTACTAGTGGACAAATCCTTTACAACGGTGAAGATATTACAAAACAAAATATCAATAAATATAGAAAAAAAGTTGGAATGGTATTCCAAAACTTTAACCTATTCCCAAATATGAGTGTATTAGAAAATATTACACTTGCTCCCAAAACATTTGGAGATGATACTTCTGAAAATATAGAGAAAAAAGCAGTTGAATTGTTAAAGAGAGTTGGACTAGAAGACAAAAAAGATGTTTATCCGAATAGCCTTTCGGGGGGACAAAAACAACGTGTAGCTATCGCCCGTGCCTTAGCTAATTCACCAGAAGTGTTACTATTCGATGAACCAACAAGTGCTCTTGATCCAGAGATGGTAAAAGAAGTACTAGATGTAATCAAAGAGCTTTCGGAAGAAGGATTAACTATGTTAATAGTTACTCACGAAATGAACTTTGCTAAAGAAGTTGCGGATAAAGTAATATTCATGGATGGTGGGGTAGTATTAGAACAAGGAACACCATCAGAAATATTTGATAATCCTAAAGAAGAAAGAACAAAAGAATTTTTCTCAAAAATATTATAATATAGTAAATATCACTAAGGAATTTAAAAGATTCTTTAGTGATATTATTCTATATTGAGCTAATTATACGTATTATTTCTGTAAACGTTTTACATCATATTAACTCTTTGTTATAATAGGAGTTAGTATAGAGGTGCTTTAAATGAAGGGTGCAAATTATATTATGTGGAGGTAGAGCTATGGATATACTAGAAAATTTAGCAAGATTGAGTTTAATTCCTATAGTTACTATATTTTTAAAGGTTAAAATATCAGGAGAAAAGCATTTTAAGATAGCTGCTGTTTCACTATTATTTGTGATTTTTTTAAAATTTTTCTTTTTAGACTATCATGATTTTTCAATTACAAAGATGGTTTATCTATTTTTAGCATT
The DNA here is from genome assembly GCA_963528605.1 of uncultured Gemella sp. Classification (GTDB taxonomy): domain Bacteria; phylum Bacillota; class Bacilli; order Staphylococcales; family Gemellaceae; genus Gemella. The sequence continues at coordinate 18,137 of CAURVX010000011.1, read as the reverse complement.
ATATGCTTTGCAGATACTTTTTGAATGGGATAAATTGCTAAAATTAATGGGAGTTATTCCAGAGGATAAAGAATAATATAATAAGTTCTTTAAATAGTTATACTTAGATATAATAGTATAGTGTTAAAGAATTTTTTATTTATTTTAGTCGAATTTTTATAGATATAAATAAAGTTAAAGTTCGTTTATAACGAATATTAGTTTATGTAAACTCTCGTATTTCTTAAAATGTGAGGGCATATTTTATTGGGAATTAATACAAAAGATAGAATATTTATGTAAAATATGAACTTTAAAAATAAAAGCTCTTGACTTTTAGAGATAAAACGTATATTATAATTTATGTGCTTAAGCATTAATAAAAACTAAGGAGAATTTTCTATTTATGTTAGAACGTCTTTTTAAATTAAAAGAGAATAATACTAATACGAGAACTGAAGTAGTTTCTGGTTTGATTACATTTTTCTCTATGAGTTATATTTTAGTAGTAAACCCAGCTGTATTATCAGCAGCAGGTGTTCCATTGGATAGAGTATTTACAGCGACAATAATCGCGATTTTAGTCGGTACTTTAATTATGGCATTAGCAGCGAACTATCCGATAGTAGTTGCACCTGGTATGGGTATAAACTCATATTTTGCAACACTAGCTGCAACATCAGGTTATAACTATAAAACTTTATTAGCAACGTGTTTTTTAGGAGCTGTTATTTTTGTAATTTTATCAGCAACAAAATTCCGTGAAAGTTTAATTGATTCAATTCCTAATAATTTAAGACATGGGATTTCAGCAGCAATTGGACTATTTATCGCATTCTTAGGGCTTAAAAATTCTGCTCTTATTGTAGCAAATCCACACACAATTCTTTCATTAGGAGATTTAAAAAATCCTGTAGCTTATATGACAATCTTAGGTATATTTATTATCCTTGTTCTATTAGCTTTAGAAGTAAAAGGGGCTATTTTCATTGGGATGGCAGTAGTTGCTATTATTTCATACTCTACAGGAATGTTAAAAGTAGAAAAAGTCTTTGGTATTCCTCACATGGATTTGAGCTTACTATATAATCCAGTTAGTGAAACTATTAATGCCTTACAATTAGGATTATACGGAATAGTATTCACATTCTTAATGGTAACATTATTTGACACTACGGGGACAATGGTTGCAGTAACAACTCAAGCAGGATTAGTTAAAAATGGAAAAATGGAAAGAGCAAAAGAAGCTTTATTAGCTGACTCATTTGCTTCACTAGCAGGATCTTTATTCGGAACTACTCCAACCTCAGCTTATATCGAATCTTCTGCAGGGGTCGCTAACGGAGGACGTACAGGTCTTACAGCTTTAACAACAAGTATCTTAGTTGTAATTTCAATTTTCTTATTCCCACTTGCAAGTAGCTTAGCTTCAGTACCAGCAATTACATCACCAGCGTTAATCATCATCGGATCATTCATGATGGAAAGTATTGCTAAAATTGATTGGTCTGATATCACAGAGGCATTCCCGGCATTCGTAACAATTGTTGGTATTCCACTTACAGGTTCAATTAATGATGGTATTGCATTTGGATTTATCTTCTATGTAGTATTAAAATTATCAAAAAAACAATGGAAAGATATTCACCCACTAATGTATATCTTTGCTATATTATTCGTAATACAATTACTGTGGTTACATGTATAATAATGATAAACGAATTCAAGAACAAAATTGAATTCGTTTTCTTTTTTATTTTATGAATTATCTGATAACACTTAAAAAAATAAAAAAAATCTAAAATATTTTCAAAAAAATTGCCTTTTTATGAGAGATATAGTATTATAGATGTACTATATAAATTAAGAAAGGAAATATTATATATGAAAAAAGGTTTATTAACCGGATTGTTATTATTTGGTATCTTTTTTGGTGCTGGAAACTTAATCTTTCCACCAGCACTAGGAGTAAGTGCAGGAGGAAACTTTTGGCCAGCAATTTTAGGATTTGTTGTTTCAGGAGTAGGTATAGCGATTGTTACACTTATTGTAGGAGCACTTAATCCAAATGGTTATGGAGCAGAGATGGATGAAAAGATTTCACCATTATTCTCAACAGCGTACTTAGTTTTACTTTATTTATCAATTGGACCACTTTTTGCGATTCCAAGAACTGCAGCAACTGCATATGATATTGGAGTAGCACCAGTTGTAGCTGGAAGTAGTTTACCATGGTTATTAATTTTTACAATTATTTATTTTGTATGTGCGTTCTTATTAGCGGTTAACCCAACTAAAATTTTAAATAGTGTGGGTAAAGTTTTAACACCTATCTTTGCTTTATTAATCGTAATTTTAGTAATCTTAGGAGTTTCTAAATTCAACTCAACAGGAGAAGCTGCTAAAACTTATGCTACTAGTAGTTTAGCATTCGGAACAGGATTCATTGAAGGATACAACACACTTGATGCTTTAGCTTCAGTCGCATTCTGTATTATTGCGATGAGCGCTTTAAAACAATTAGGATTTAAAGATAAAAAAGAATTTTTATCAAGTGTATGGATCGCTGGTATTGCAACAGGTATTGGATTCAGTATCTTATACGTTGGATTAGGATTATTAGGTAACAAATTTGCAGTGCCTGCAGAAATACTTGCTAACGCTAAAGTTAACAAAGGTGCATATGTACTATCTGAATCAGCTCGTCAATTATTCGGTAACTTCGGAAGTATGTTCTTAGGAATTATGGTAATTCTTACATGTTTCACTACAACAGTAGGATTAATCGTGGCGACTTCAGAATTCTTTAACAAAAAATTCCCACAACTTTCATACAAAACGTATGCAACATTATTCACAGTTGTAGGATTTGCTATCGCAAACGTTGGATTGCAAAGTGTTATCCAATTCTCAGTACCAATGCTATTATTCTTATATCCAATTACAATTGCATTAGTATTAGTAGTTATTGTTAACAAATACGTTGCATTATCTAAATTAGGGATGCAATTAACAATGGCGGTAGTTACACTAATCTCTATTCTTTCTGTAGTAGGAAGCACATTTAAAGTAGCTGCTTTAAGTGCTCTAATCGCAAAACTTCCTCTAGCAGCTCAAAGTTTAGAATGGCTGGTACCAGCAGTAGTTTGCTTAGTAATTGCAGCTGTCTTACCAAATAGACAAAAAGGTAAAGTTTACGATTTTAGTGAACTATAATTTTTAGAATAACAAAAAGCATTAGCTCTCAAGTAAGAGCTAGTGCTTTTTTCTTTATATTAGTTTTTTTACTTCATCTAGTAAGAACATCTTAACATTTAAAGATGAAGTGAATTTTTCTATATTGGACAATTTATCTTTATCGATAGTATTTGTTGTTTTGTAAGCTCGGATAAGCTGATTTTTGGGTGTGTTTTCAGCAGATATAAACTCAACTATATCAGATTTATATCCGAATGCTTCTAAGACTTCACTACGAACAGAATCTGTAAGAAGTGTAGAGAATTTTTCTTTTACTATTCCATGTTTTAACATAAACGGAAGAAATTCGTCATTAAGTTGACTGTTGACTTCTTTTTGGCAGCAAGGAACTGCGAGGAATACTTTTGCCTTCCAACCAAGAGCTTTTAGAATAGCTATATCAGTTGCAGTATTACAAGCATGAAGACTTATAACCATATCTATTTTATCTTTGTTTTCGTAGTCGATAACGTCACCATAAATAAAGCTAAGATTAGTGAAATTAAGTTTTTCAGCTATATTGTTACAATGTTCAATAACCTCTTTTTTTAGATCGATTCCAATAATTTTCACATTCATATTAAGAACTTCAGTTAAATAATAATAGGTAGAGAATGTTAGGTAACTTTTACCACTACCAAAGTCTAGAATTGTAATCTGTTTATTAGAATCTAATTGAGTAGTAGCTTGTCTAATAAATTCAAGGTATTTATTTATCTGTTTAAATTTATTGTATTTACTTTTTACAACATTACCGTCCCTGTTTTGAATGCCGAGCTCAATTAAAAATGGATATTTTTGTTTCTCATCTAAGAAATAATCTTTCTTCTTATTATGTTCAAATGAAATAGATTTAGTAGCCGTTTTCTTTCTATTTACACTTATTTTGAATTTTTTTGATACTTTTATATTAATATTTTCATCGATGGTTACAACATTTATATCTTTTGCTAATTTAAAAAGTTCTTTAATTGTATTTTCAATATTTGAAGAATCTGTAGTAACTATATTAGTGTGTTTTATTATCCTTTTATATCTATATTCTAACTGTAGATTAATGTTTTCTTTAATACTAACTAATTTTCCGATAACTTTATCAAGTTCTAATTCTTTATTGCGGATATTAGAAAAAGTTATTTTATCAATATTGTTATTAGCTATATGTGTCAAAATTTCTGAAATAATTTCGTGTTCCATTTTAGCTCCTTTTAGTTTCTTTTTATAATGATTTCTTATATATATTACACTAGTTTTTATTAATTATCAATATAACAGAAATAGAATGTCGTTATCTAAAGTGGATGATTAAAAATTTGTGTTAACCAAAATTCCTTATTAAATGTGAACTCATAGATACAGTGTTATTTTGATTACTAAATAGCCTTTATAAAAGCTTTTTAGCTAACTAATAAATATTGCTTGGATAACTCTACAAAATCGACTGCTACAAAATCATAATATTTATGACATTCCTACTTAAAATAATTACCGTTGTTGGTTGAGTATTAGTATCATGCATGGTATAATTTAGTAGTTAGAAAATAAGAAAAAGGTAGATAGTATGAATATATTAGATATTATTGATAATATAAAAGTAAAAACTATTTATGGAAATTTACCAGAAAGTGTAAACAATATATCTCAAGATTCTAGAAAAGTAGGCGAAGGAGACGTATTTGTCGCTATAAAAGGATATACGGTAGATGGTCATAATTATATAGAAAAGGTAATTGAACAAGGGGCAGCATTAGTAATTGCGAGCCGTTATGAAAATTATAATGTAGAAAACTGTGCTGTGATTGTTATTAAAGAGCATGAAATTGAAAAAATTGCTAGCATGATTGCTAAGAAAATCAACGAAGGTTCTGATGTGCATACTGTTGCTGTAACTGGGACAAATGGTAAAACTAGTATCTCAACATTGGTACATAATATGTTAAGGACTTTAGGAGAAAGCAGTGCTTATATAGGAACGAATGGTTTCGGGAAAAACGATAAAGAACCAGTTTATTTCGGTAACACTACTCCTGATGTAGTAACATTACATAATCAGATAGGTGAATTACGTCGAGATAATATAAAAAACCTAGCATTCGAAGCATCATCACATGCGATGGCATTAGGTCGTATTTATAACGTAGATATTGATGTTGCAATATTCACGAATCTAACACACGAACATTTAGATTTCCATGGGGACATGCAAACTTATGCTTATGATAAGAGTTTATTATTTTCAACATTAGGAAATAATTTATCAGAAGCTAAATATGGTGTCTTGAATAAAGACGATAGTTACTATAAAATTATTTCAAAATGTTTATATCAACAAGAAATAAATTACTCAATAGTTGATAAAACTGCAGATTTTTATGCTTATAATATAAAACAATATAAAGAGGATAAAGTTTATAAAACAAGTTTCACATTAAACTCACCTGAAGGAACATTTGAATGTACTACTAATTATATCGGAGACTTTATGGTAAGTAATGTTCTTGCGGCTCTTATTGCTGTGTGGATAAAAGGTTATAGTGTTGAACAGCTAGTCACTATTTTACCTAAGCTTGGAGCACTATACGGTCGAATGGAAATCATAGGAGATGATCTACCGATTGATATTATAAGTGACTTTGCACATACTCCAGATGGCTATGAAAAATTATTAGAAGCAACTCGTGAGATGAGAAAAGGAAAACGAACTCTTCTTGTAACTGGAATGGGTGGTGGACGTGATATTTCTAAAGGACCATTAATTGGTAAAATTATCTCAGAAGCAGATTATGTTGTTATTACAACTGATAGTCCTCGTGATGAAGATGTAGAGGTTCTTATGGGATCAATCGAAAAAGGAATGACTCATAAAAATTATGAAAAAGTATGGTTTAGAACTGATGCTGTTAAACGAATAATTGAACTTTCTGAACCTGGAGATGTAGTGATTTTAGCATCAAAAGGACGTGAAGATTATGAAATTCTTCAAGGTGGTAAAAAAGTTTGGCATTCAGATCCAATCGTTGCAGTAGAAGAAGCGAAAAAGAAATTTAATATTAAATAAAAAATTGAAAGGAAAATAACGTGGTAGAAAAAATTAGAGAACAAGTAGAAAAAAGAAGAACATTTGCGATTATCTCTCACCCCGATGCTGGTAAAACGACATTAACGGAGAAATTACTATTATTCGGTGGAGCTATTCGTGAAGCAGGTACAGTAAAAGGTAAAAAGACAGGAAAATATGCAAAAAGTGACTGGATGGATATTGAAAAACAACGTGGTATCTCTGTAACTTCATCAGTAATGCAACTTGATTATGATAACAAAATTATCAATATTCTAGACACACCAGGACACGAAGATTTCTCAGAAGATACATATCGTACGCTTATGGCAGTAGATAGTGCTGTGATGGTTATTGACGGGGCTAAAGGGATTGAGGCTCAGACATTAAAACTATTCAAAGTATGTCGTATGCGTGGGATTCCAATCTTCACATTTATCAACAAAGTTGACCGTGAGATTAAAGATCCATTAGAATTATTAGAGGAAATTGAAGAAAAATTAGAAATTGAAACATATCCGATGAACCTTCCTGTAGGTATGGGACAAAACTTCTTCGGTATTATGGATAGAAAAAATCATTTCATAGAGCCATTTAAAGAAGATAGTGATTTCGTAGAATTAGACGAAGAGTATAATATCGTAGATGATAATCCACTTGCTCAAGATACTATGTATCAAAAATGTGTAGAAGACATGATTCTTATTACTGAAGCAGGTGTTGACTACGACTATGACAAACAACTGAAAGGTGAACAAACTCCAGTATTTTTTGGATCAGCATTATCATCATTTGGAGTAGAAAGTTTTTTAAACTACTATGTAGACAATGCACCAACACCAAAAGGTCGTCGTGGAGTAAATGAAGAAGATATTCAGCCAACAGGAGAGGACTTCTCAGGATTTATCTTCAAAATTCAAGCCAATATGGACCCTAAACACCGTGATAGAATTGCATTCTTACGTGTATGCTCAGGCGAATTCAACCGTGGTATGGATGTTAACTTAGCAAGAACTGGTAAAAAATTAAAAATTTCACGTTCAACTAACTTCATGGCAGATGATAAAGCTACTGTAGATGTGGCTTATGCGGGGGATATTATTGGTCTTTACGATAGTGGGAACTATCAAATCGGTGATACACTTTATCAAAATAAAAAAGTTGAATTTGAAGCACTTCCTTCATTCACTCCAGAAATATTCGTAAAAGTTTCTGCGAAAAATGTACTGAAACAAAAACACTTCCACAAAGGTGTTGAGCAACTTGTACAAGAAGGAGCTATTCAATACTATAAAACATTACATACGAACCAAATTATCCTAGGAGCAGTAGGTCAGCTACAATTCGAAGTATTTGAGCACCGTATGAAAAATGAATACAATACAGAAGTAATAATGGAACGTATTGGACAAAAAACTACTCGTTGGATTGAAAATGAAGAATCAATTAATGAGAATATGTCAAGTTCAAGAAGTATCTTAGTTAAAGACTTATACGATAACTATGTATTCTTATTTGAAAATGATTTCGCGATGAATTGGTTCAGCGATAAATATCCAGATGTAAAACTGTTTAGTAAACTTTAATATAAAAAGAGTATCTCAATCATTTCTTTGAGATGCTCTTTAATTTTTTTAATTATATCGATGTATTAGTTAAACAAAAAATGTTGTTTAGTTATGATAGTTTTATATGCAAAAATTTGAAAAAAACTGATTATAGGTATATAATTAGGTGTTGGCAAAATTTTAATATAAAGAGGATAGCATGAGAAATTTAATAAAGAAAATGCTGGATCTTTACAAAGAACCTAAATACAAAAGTATAGTTAATTACATATTCTTTGGAGTTTGTACGACATTAGTAAATGTTGTTACATACTTTATTTTGTATTATTATGGGATGGAAGTTAGACCAGCGAATTTAATATCAATAACATTATCGATATTATTTGCATATTTTGTTAATGCTAAGTACGTATTTAATTCAAAGGCTGCAGGATTTAAGAAGGTATTGTATGAACTTAGTAAATTCTTTACAGCTAGGTTATCTACGCTTGTTATAGAAGTATTTGGAGTAGAATTATTCATTTACTTAGGAATGAATGCCTATTTAAGTAAATTTATTATTCAATTCGTAATACTTGTTGCTAATTACGTTATTAGTAAATTTTTAGTTTTCACAAAGGAGAAAAATAACTAATGAAATGGTTTATTACTGATATGGATGGAACTTTTTTAAATGATAAAAAAGAAGTTGCACCGAATGCGAAAGATGTAATAGTAAAACTGCAAGATAAAGGAAGTAAATTCATAATTGCCACGGGAAGACCAGATATTGCAGTTAAGCATTATTATTACAACTTAGGGATGAACGATGTAGTTATCTCTAATAATGGAAGTTTAATTAGAAATCTATCAACAGGTGAAATAGTTTATCAAAAGAGTTTTAAAATAGAAGAAATTGAAAAAATTTACAGCATGTTTAAAGAACTAAATGATGATGAGATAGAATTTCACGTGTATACATTAAATTATATTTATTGTAACCATTTGTCATTTAGCATGGCACGAATGAAGAAACTAGAAGCGGATATGCCAGAGGAACTGAAAACGCCAATGTATATTCATGATGACATTATAGGAGAAATCAAGAAAAATAAAGAAGATTGTCAAAAAATTATGATGATTGCCAAGGATCATGACAAAGTAGTAAATTTCTTTAATGAGGTAAGTAAAGTTCTAGGAGTAGATGGAACATTCTCAGCGACTGATTTCTTTGATATTATGCCGAAAGGATGTAATAAAGGAACAGCAATTGAAAAACTAGCTGAATATTATAATTCTACAATCGAAGATTGTGTAGTATTTGGTGATAATTTTAACGATAAAGAAATGTTTGACGTAGCAGGATGGAGCGTTTGTCCAAATAATGCTAAAGAAGAAATCCAAAAAATGTGTGATGAAGTTATCGGAAATAATAATGATTTTTCTGTTATTAAATATGTAGAAGATTATTATAAAAAAATAAAATAAATACTTGATAACTTAGCGAAAATTTGATAAATTAGAAGGTAGCGTATTAATTACCTATATAGCGATTTACATATAAATAATTTTATATTTGATTACTATAAATTGTACAATGAAAAATAAAATAAAGGAGAACTTTCATGAGAGGAAGAAGAAATGAGAAGAAAAAGTTCAGTAGAATACTAGCTTTCTTGTCATTAGTAGTTATTATCCTTACATCAATAGGATTAACATCAAAATCTAATGCCGATAAAGTAAATCTTGGACTGGATCTTCAAGGAGGATTTGAGGTACTATACCAAGTAGAACCTCTTAAAGAAGGTCAAACTATAGATGAAGCAGCTGTAAAGGCAACTGCTGATACTATTAGTAGACGTATTAACATACTTGGGGTAAGTGAACCTGTTATTACTGTTGAATCAGGAAACAGAATTCGTGTTGAACTTGCGGGTGTTAAAGATCAGGAATCAGCTCGTAAAGTTTTATCAACTCAAGCGAACTTAACTATTCGTGATATTGAAGATAAAGTACTGCTAGACGGTTCTGATTTAGAAGAAAATGGAGCTTCTCAAGGATTTGATCAAAATAACAAACCAGATGTTAACCTGAAGTTAAAAGATGCTGATAAATTCGGTAATATTACTTCTGAAATTAGCAAACGTGGTCAAGGTCAAAACCTAATGGTTATTTGGATGGACTTCAACGAAGGAGATTCATTTAAAGCTGAAGCGGCCAAAGAAAAACCTAAATATGTTTCTGCACCACAAGTTGCTCAAACTATTAACTCTAAAGATGTTCAAATAACAGGTAACTTTACTGTTAAAGAAGCTAAAGAAATGGCAGCTTTATTAAATTCAGGTGCTTTACCAGTTAAATTAACAGAAATCTACTCTAACTCAGTAGGTGCTCAATTCGGTGCTGATGCATTACATCAAACAGTATATGCAGGTGCTATCGCGTTAGCTATTATCTGTTTATTCATGTTAGTTATTTATCGAGTTCCTGGATTCGTAGCGAGCGTAATGATGGTTGCTTACGTTTATATTACTGTGGTATTCTTCAATATGATCTCAGGGGTATTAACACTTCCTGGTATTGCAGCCTTAATTCTTGGGGTTGGTATGGCAGTCGATGCTAATATCATCATGTATGAAAGAATTAAAGAAGAAGTACGAGCCGGATATCCATTGAAGAAAGCATACTTAGATGGTGCTAAACAGTCACTATGGACAATCTTCGACTCACAATTTACTACAGTTATCGCGGCAGTAGTACTATTTATCTTTGGTACAAGTAGTGTTAAAGGTTTTGCGACAATGTTATTACTATCAATACTTGTCAGCTTTATAACTGCAGTATTCGGTACTAGATTATTACTAAGCTTATTAGTAAACTCTAATATCTTTAACAAACGCCCAGGGTACTTTGGTGTTAATAAGAAGAGTATTCACGAAACTAAGTTTGGTATAAATTCACTTAATTTAAGTACAAAATTTGAATGGTTAAGCTTCACTAAGCACATGAAGAAATTCTTTGCATTAAGTATTGCAATTATGATAGCGGGATCTATTTCTTTAGGAATGAACAAACTAAACCTAGGAATTGACTTCTCTAGTGGTACTCGTATTGATGTAGCTGCAAATACAGAATTATCTGTAGAAAAAATTCAAGAAGACCTAAATAACTTAAAAGTAAAAGATGAAAAAATAGTTTTATCACCAGATAAAAAACAAGCAACAGTTCACTCTAAAGAGAGCTTCGAACAAAATAAATCAATTGAAATAAAAGAATACTTTGCTAAAAAATATGAAAAAGATGCTAACTTAAGTGTTGTATCTCCTGTAATCGGTAAAGAATTAGCTAAAAATGCTTTATTCGCATTAATGTATGCTTCAATCGGTATCATTATCTATGTAGCATTCAGATTCGAATGGCGTATGGGACTTACAAGTGTTATCGCATTACTGCATGACGTTTGTATTATCATTTTCATCGCGAGCTTATTACGATTAGAAATAGACATTACATTTATCGCAGCGGTACTAACAATTGTAGGTTATTCGATTAACGATACAATTGTTACATTCGACCGTATTCGTGAACATATGCGTCATGAGAAAGTATTAACATCAAAAGAACAAATATACAAACTTGTAGATGTATCGTTAAGACAAACATTAACTCGTTCTATCAATACGGTGTTAACAGTTATAATCACAGTAGTAGTTATGTTGTTATTAGGAAGTAGTTCAATTTATTCATTCAACGTAGCATTACTTATTGGATTAGTCTTTGGTTTATATTCATCACTATTTATCGCAGCGCAATTATGGGCAGTGTTAAAAGTACGTGAATTAAATAAAAAAGGGAAAATCGAAGTAAGTGTTCGTCAATCTCCAAGAGAGAGAAAAGAAAACGATAAAGTTTTAGTATAGAAATATATAGATCCAAAATTAAGGAAACTTAGTTTTGGGTCTTTTATTCGTATATTTATGTTAGTGATTTTTATTGATAAGAGTTTTCAATGTTTTAAGAAAGTGTGTGAATCATATTGGTGATATAAAAAAACTATCTCATATAATAATAATAAATCACTATTTATATTGTATACTAAAAATCTGTAAACAGACAATTATGTTGTATTAAAGTAGGTTTAGTTTATAATAAGAATAGTATTTAGAATCAATTTTTAAAATATTTAATAAACTTTAGAAAAAACATTCATAACTTATGAATGTTATAGATATTATTTGTTGAAAAGAATACTTATATATAGTATAATATAGGTCAGTATAAAGTGGTTTGCTTAAGTTACTTTATCAAAAAAAAATGTTTTTTATTTTTATTTTAATTTTATATAAAAATATCATTATATAAATTCTATAATTTTAGTTTATAACTATAATATTAAAAGGAGGTTTAACAAGTATAGTAAAAACAATAAAAAGATGAATGATCAAAAACAACTTGAAAAAGTTAATCAATATGGGATTAAAAAATTCAACGTTGGAACAGCGTCAGTATTAGTGGCTGCTGGTTTTGCATTTTTAGGAGGAGGTAATGCTTTAGCGAGCAACGATACTGCTGTAAATAATGGTAATGAACCAGTAAGTGAAACAGCAACTACTACGCCTGCTAAAGAAGAAACACCTGCACCAACAGCAGTAAAAGCGAACAAAGCTAATCTAAGTGCTGCAATCGCACGTGTTCAAAATGCAATTGCCAAAGCAGGTGTAACAGAAAAAACAGCTTCAGCAATTGAAGAAGGGAAAGCAGAATTAGCTAATGCTCAAGCTCTAGAAACAAGTGAAACGGCTACACAAGATGAAGTTGATAAAGCAACAGTAGCATTAAAAAATAGAGCTTTCGTATTAGAAAGTATGCCAAAAGCTAAAGCAGAACCTAAAGAAGAAAAAGTAAACAAAAACCAAGATCCTCGTAATGGTCAAGCTATTCCTGGACAAGGTGAAAGTGGATTTAGAGCAGTAGATACAACCGCAGCTAATTCAGCAGCTGAAGCAACTAAATACAAAGGTGCAAGAGATACAGCTTTAACTGAATTACAAGCAAATATCGCCAAAGTTCAAGCTAAACTTGATGCTGAAAATGCGAAGGGAGCGAATAAAAAAGATCAAGCGCTTATTGATACTTATACAAGAATCATTGAAAAAGCTAACGGTGTAGTAACTAAAGCAAACGCTGCTGATGCAACATCAGCTCAAGTAATGAGCCAACAAGCAGAAGCTGTTAAATCTGAACGTGACTTGTTAGCTTTCTACTTAGCAGGAAAAACTGAATTAGGCGCCCCAACAAGTGAAAACCATGCTGGTTACGGTAACAACCCTAAAAACGGTGTATTTGAAAGCTTAAAAGAAGGTTTCGGAGATAAAGTAACATTCACTGATGCTGATAAAAGATCAGAAACAATTGCTAAGCAATATGAAAGTGGACGTGACATTACTAATAAAGTAAATAATGTTCCAAATGCAAAAGATCCAATAGGAAGTGCAACCTATAACTGGCAAGAAAAAACTATCACAAAAGCTGAAGCAGAAGCTGGTCTGTTAAATGGTTGGAAGATTGAAGTTGGTGAAAAAGTTAATGCGGTTAAACCTCTTGATGTTACAAATGTTACAGATAAAGATGGGCAACCAAGTACACGTGAAGTTCCTAAATCAAAAATCTATTCAAATGATGGAGAATTGAAAAAATACCAAACATCAGGTGAAAATAGTTATGTTAATGGTAGTGGTGCTGTTCCTTCAGTAACACCTACTATTGATGTAATGAGAACAAATGCATTTGGTGAGGTTAAAAATCGTGATTACTACCTAGAATTAGGAAGTAAAGGAACAACTCTTTCTAAAGAATTTGATGTTAATGGAAATTCACGTTTAAATGTTAACTTAATTCACAGTGCTGCATACGGTGGAACAACATCTACTTCTTCAGGTGAAAGAGTTAAATTAACAATTGTAGATGCATTCACTGGTAAAGAAATTAAACCAGTTGAAGGTAAAAATGGTCCTTTAGATACTGAACAAGCGGCTTTAGCAGCTAACGGATGGAACCATCTAGACCGTATTTATGATATTCCAGCGGAAACTACAAAAATTAAAGTCTTAATTGAAGCAGGAAGTCAAGGAACAAATACTTTAATTAATAATAACAAAATCAATATTAAAGATGGTTACTTAATCGGTGGTATTGGTATTGCAACTGCACCAGCTGCAGAAGTAGTAACAACTGTTCGTTCAGAAGGTAAAACTGGTGAATATGGTTATACAAAAGATACTATCTACGATAAAGGACAAAAAGGTAACTTTGATATCACAATTAAAAACACTGGTGGAATGAATATTGACTACTATGCTGCATCTAATGTTGAAGTAACGGTAGAAGTTCCTAAAGGTGTAGTATTAGAAGATAAAATCTACAATGCAAACGGTGGATCAAACTGGTTAGGAAATGTTTGGGCAAATACTATTAAATGGGTTCCAAACGATCCAAGTGATAACTCAAAAGGTGGAAAATTAACGTACAACGTACCAGCAGGAAATCGTATGGCAGCTGCTGAGACAAATTCTCGTACAACAAGTATTCCATTTACAGCCGCAGATAACTTCGTAGGGCCAGCTGACTTTAAAGTAACAGTTAAGAGTGGATTTGGAGATACAGATGCAGAAGGTAACAGACTGTACTCATATACTGCAAATGGAACAAAACCGCCTTACGAAAATGAATTTAACCGTAATGGTTTAGCAGATTCAGATAATCCTGACTACAAATATGGTAAAGTAATCTTTATCAATAGTTTACAAACTAACTCAGTAATTACAGTACCAATTAACACAAATGATGAACAACTTAAAGCAATTGCTTATGCGAAAGCACAAGAAGCTATTAAATCACCAGAGTTTACTAAATTATTAAATGATGTTACTGGTACAGCTGCATTAGGTGACACTAATGGTTCAACTTTTGTTAATAAAGATAATATCGCAATTACGAAAGTTGCTGAAGATGGTCGTGGGGTTGTTAAAGTACCTGTAACTTATACAGTAGATGGTAAAACTTATGAAACAACAGTTGATATTGAAGTAAACGTTGTTGAATCTAAGACTAAACCAGTAGTAGTATTTGAAGGTGATGAAATTACACCAGCTAGCGTTAAAGAAAAAGTAGTACCTGCTACTACTAATGGTACAGCAAATGAACCAAACGCAAGTGATATTTTCAAGACTGATGGCAAAGCTGGAGAATCAGGATTAACGATTCCAACAACAGTTACTCACAATGTAGATGGAACTGAAGTTACAGAAAATGTTAAAGTGCCAGTTACTGTTCTACCTAGAACAAGCGGAGAAGTTGATGTACCTAAAGGATCTACACCAGATAAAGTTAAGGATACTCTAAAAGCTAAAGCAAATGAGTTAATTAAAACTCCAGACTTCCCAGCAAAAGTACCAGAAGGATACACTGTTACAGTAGGAGAAATTCCAGAATTACCTGCGGATATAGCAAATAAAAAAGGTGAGCCTGTAGTTGTAAAAGTTCCAGTAACATTTACCTCTCCAGACGGAACAACTTACACTTCAGAAATTCCAGTAACAGTAAACGTTAAAGCTTCAGAAGTGAAACCTGTATACGTAGTGGAAGGAAATCAACCAAAACCAGCTGATGTTAATGAAGCAGTTACACCTGATAAAGGTGGAAACTTAACTCCTGTAACTGAAGCTGATATCAATAAAGACGTTCCTACAGATAAAGTTAAAGTAGGAGCAACAGATTTAACCGTTAAAGCAACTGTTAAATATCCAACAGGTGATGAAACTGTAGATGTTCCAGTGAAAGTATTACCAAAAGCAACACCAACAGGTGTAACAGTATTGAAAGATACTGATGATACTGCTTTAACAAATGCTGTAAAAGCAAAAGCGACTGAAGCGGTAAGTAAATTAACAAACTTACCAGATGGAATTACTGCTTCACTTGATGAGAGAGAAACTTCTTACTCATTACCAAAAACAGATTCAAATGGGGACAAAGATACAGTACCTGTAAAAGTATTATATAAAGATGATAAAGGTAATGTAGTTGGTGAAGATACAATTAAGGTACCAGTTAAAGTAGTAAGCTCAACACCAAAACCAGTAGTAGTGTTTGAAGGTGAAACACCAAAATTAGACAAAGATTCAGTAACACCAGGTGAAGGGGGAACAGTTGGAGAACCAACAACAGTTCCATCTACAAAAGATAAAGCTGGAGCTACAGATGTAACAGTTGATGTACCGGTAACTTATGACAATGGAAAAGTAACTGAAACAGTTAAAGTCCCAGTAACAGTGTTACCAGTAGCTAAAGGTGAAGTAACAGTAGCTAAGAATACAACTGCAGATAAACTGAAAGAATTAGCTAAAGCTAAAGCTGATGAAGCTGTTAAAGCGACTGATTTCGTATCTAAACTACCACAAGGTGCGACAGTAACTGTTGGTGATGTTACAAAAGCTATTGAAGACAAAGTAACAGCTAACAAAGGTACTGGAGTAACAACAGTAGAAGTACCAGTAACATACACAGTTGATGGAAAAGACTACACAACTACAATCCCTGTAACAGTAAATGTTAAAGGTTCAGATGTTAAACCTGTATATGTTGTAGAAGGTGACAAACCAAAAGCTGAGGATGTAAACAAAGCAATCACTCCTGATACAGATGGAACTAAAACACCTGTAACTGATGAAGACATCAACAAAGCTATCCCAACAACAGAAGGTAAAGTTGGAGCAACTGATGTAAATGTAAAAGTACCAGTAACATATGAAGGAGTAAAAGATCCTGAAGAAGTAACAGTACCAGTAACAGTATTACCAAAAGTTAAACCTGAAGGTGTAACAGTACCGAAAGATGCTGATAAGACTGAATTAGCGAAAGTCGTTAAAGAAAAAGCAGAAGAAGCAGCTAAAAAACTTGAAGGACTTCCAGACAGTGTAACTGTTACTGTAACAAATGTTGAAACAACTCCTGGAACAGATAAAACAGGTGTACAAACACCAGCAACTGTAACAGTTGAATACAAAGATAAAGATGGAAACAAAATCACTAAAGTGATTGAAGTACCAGTAAATGTTGTATCTTCAACTCCACCAGAAGTAGTAGTATTTGAAGGTGACACACCAAGTACTGAAGATGTTAAGAAAGGTATTACACCTGGAGAAGGCGGAACAGTAGGAGATCCTACAAAAGTTCCATCTACAGTAGGTAAAGCAGGGGATAAAGACGTTGAAGTTGAAGTACCAGTAACTTATGAAAATGGTAAATTCAAAGAAAATGTTAAAGTACCAGTAACAGTATTACCAAAACCAACAGCAGGTTCAGTAATTATACCGAAAGATCTTCCAGAAAAAGAATTAAAAGAAAAAGTTGGTAAAGATGCAGAAAATTCAATCAACAATGAAGAATTCAAGAAAAAACTTCCTGAAGGAGCTAAAGTAAGAGTTGACTTAGATAATGTTAAGTTACCGAAAACTTCAACACCAGGTAAAGCTGGAGAAGTAGAGGTCCCAGTTATTTACACAGTAAATGGTAAAGAATACAAAACAACTGTAAAAGTTCCAGTAACTGTGGTTGAAGGTAAAGAGCAACTTGTACCGAAAGGTGATAAGCCAGATCCAAAAGATAATATCACACCAGGAGATTACCCAGAAGGAGCTACATTTGAATACGATACACCAGTAGATTCTTCTAAACCAGGTAAAAAAGAAGCTGTTGTAATCGTTAAGGATAAAGATGGAAAAGAAATTGTACGAGTTCCTGTAGTAGTTAACGTGGTAGAACCAAAAGTTACACCAATAATTGTTCCAGAAAGAACTAAACTTACTAAAGAAGAAGTGCAAAAACACATCGATATTCCAGGAGTAACTGGATGGGAAATCGTAGGGGAACCAGAACTTCCTGAAACATTCCCTGCAGGTGTAAGACCATCAGCAACAGTTACAGTTAAATTACCAAATGGTAAAACAATTAAAGTACAAGTACCAGTAATTGCTACTCCAACTGTAACACAAATCGTTGTACCTCAAGGAACAACAATTACACCAGATGATGTTAAGAAACACGTTAATATTCCTAAAGAATCAGGATGGGAAATCATTGAAGTTGGAGAAATCCCAACAACAGAAATACCAGGAGACAAAACAAGTGTTAAAGTTAAGGTGAAATTACCAACTGGAGAAGTAATTGAACTAGAAGTACCAGTAACAGTAACTCCAAAAGCAACTCCAGCTCCAAGAGAAACAGTGAAAACTACTCCGATTATAGTAGAGGTAGGA
>CAURVX010000010.1:0-33921 GCA_963528605.1 uncultured Gemella sp. | reverse complement strand
ATTGATAATAATACTTTATCTGCAACGATATCTTCTTTTCCTTCAACTTTAACTACTACTTCTTGACCTTTATCAACGATTTCTAATAATTTAGTAGATGTAAGAACATTGATACCTTGTTTTTTGAATTGTTTTTCTAATGCTGCAGATGCATCTTTATCCATACCAGCGATTAAACGATCAGCCATTTCAACAATTGTTACTTGAGATCCGAAAGTAGCAAATGCTTGACCTAACTCAGAACCGATAACTCCACCACCGATAACTGCTAAACGAGATGGTACTTCAGTGATATCTAAGAATTCATCACTTGTAAGAACTTTATCACTATCCATTCCTGGAATGTTAATTCTACTTACTTTTGATCCACCAGCTAAGATTACGCTGTCAGCATCAATTGTTTCTTTTCCATCAACAGTAACTTTCTTGTCAGCTGTTAATTGTCCTACACCGTTAAATACTTTAACACCGTAAGATTTAAGTAATCCTGCAATTCCTCCTGATAGAGTTTTAGAAATTTTATTCTTAACTGCTACAGTTTGCTCCATGTCAACTGAAAATGCATCATTTACAAGTTTAATACCACGGTCTTTTGCTGAACGGATGTGGTTGATAATTTCTGCATTGTGTAGGAATGTTTTTGTTGGAATACATCCACGGTTTAGACATGTTCCACCTAGCTCACGATTTTCTACTAATGCTACTTTACCACCTAATTGAGCTGCCTTAATAGCTGATACATATCCAGCAGGGCCTCCACCAACTACTACTACGTCATATTCACCACGACGTTCACGTTTAGGTACTTCTTCTCCTGCTTTAGTTTCAGGTACTTTAACATCTGCTGCAACTTCTTTAACGATTTCTTGAGCTGCTGCAGTAGTGCTGTCTCCTCCAGGAACTGCTTCTCCAGGTTGTCCAATCCATGCAATAGTTTGAACTACTGGTACAACTGATCCAGCTGGGTGTAAGATTTTTAATAAAGTTCCGCTTGCTTCAGCTTCAACTTCCATGTTTACTTTATCTGTTACGATTTCAAGTAGGATTTCACCTTCTTTTACTTCGTCACCTTCTTGCTTAAACCATTGTACGATTTCGCCTTCTTCCATTTCGCTTCCGGCTTTTGGCATTATAACTTCAACTGCCATGTTTTAATCACTCCTTGTATACTTTATCTTATTTTCATAAATATTATATCATTATTAAATTAGTAATGATAATGGATTTTCGATAGCTTCTTTCAGAGTCTTCATGAATTTAGCTCCTTCTAATCCGTCAACAACACGGTGGTCCGCTGTTAATGTTAATGTCATAATAGGTCTTACAGTAACCTCACCATTGAATACCACTGGTTTTGATACAGTAGCACTTACACCTAAAATAGCTGTATTTGGTTGGTTAATGATTGGTACGAAGCTCTTAACTCCATACATACCTAAGTTACTAATTGTAAATGTAGAATCTGCCATTTCATCTGGTTTTAATTTACCAGCAAGAGCTTTTGTTGTAATTTCTTTAGAAGCTACTACAAGCTCTTTAAGACTCAGCTTATCAGCACCTTTAATTACTGGTACTACTAATCCACTATCCATACCAACAGCGATTGATAAATTTACATAGTGGTGTAAGTACATTTCTTTTTCATCACTTGATAAAGAAGCATTTACATATGGGTGTTTCATTAATGATTTAATTACAGCTAATGAAATAAAGTCTGTAACTGTTGCTTTTTTACCTGTTTCTTCAATGATTGCATCAACAACTTTTTTACGTAAAGCTAATAATTCAGTCATATCAACTTCAACGTTAACAACGAATGTTGGTGCACTGAAGTAAGATTCACTCATACGTTTAGAAATAACTTTACGCATTGGTGACATTGGTACTGTTTCAACAACACCCCATTGATTTTCATTTGGTGCTTTAGCAGATTTAGCGCTTGCTGGTGCAGCAATTTCAGTACTTGCAGCAGCTTCACTTGTACTTCCGTTAAGAACAGAAAGAACATCTGCTTTCATAATTTTACCTTTTGGTCCAGTTCCAACGATACCATCTGTATTAATTCCTTCAACTTCTGCAATACGTGCAGCAAGTGGAGACATTTTAGCTTTTGCATTTAGTTTATAATCAACTACATCTTCTTTATGAACACGACCTTTAGCTCCAGTACCTTTTACTTGAGATAAGTCAATTCCATTTTCACGAGCATATGCTCTAGCCGCTGGTGTAGCACGAAGTCCAGAGTTGTCAAACACTTCTACTTCTTGAGCAGAAGCTGCTTCAACTTTAGTTTCAACAACAGCTTCTTCAGCTGGTGCTGCTACAGTCGCAGGTGCTGTTCCAGCTCCAGGTACAGCTTCTCCAGGTTGTCCAATCCATGCGATAGTTTGAACTACTGGTACAACTGATCCAGCTGGGTGAACGATTTTTAGTAAAGTTCCGCTTGCTTCAGCTTCTACTTCCATATTTACTTTATCTGTTACGATTTCAAGTAGGATTTCACCTTCTTTTACTTCGTCACCTTCTTGCTTAAACCATTGTACGATTTCGCCTTCTTCCATTTCACTACCGGCTTTTGGCATTATTACCTCTACTGCCATATTCTATTCACATCCTTCACTAACTAAATTTTTATTTTTTGTTTACAGCTTTTCTAATAGTTTCTTTGATGTCTTCTACATCAGGTACAACTAATTTTTCTAAGTTTTTAGCTGATGGAATGTGTGTGTCAGCACCAGCAATACGGTAAATAGGGCTATCTAAGAAATCAAATGCATCACTTTCTGCGATACGAGCAACGATTTCTCCACCAAATCCACCAGTTTTGAATGAGTCGTGACATACTACTAATTTTCCAGTTTTCTTCACTGATTCAACAATTAAATCTGTATCAAGTGGTACTAATGTAATTGGATCTAGTACTTCTACTGAAATTCCTTCTTCTTTTAGTTCTTCTGCAGCTTTTAAGCTACGCTCTAATAATCTTCCCCAACATACTAATGTTACATCAGTACCTTCTACTTTGATGTCACCTTTACCGATTACACCAATTTTACCTACTTCTACTTCACCTTTACGTCCGAATAACGCTTTTGGTTCGATGTAGATAACTGGGTTGTTATCTCTAATTGCAGCTCTTAAGATCGAGTAAACATCTCCTGCTGTTCCTGGTGCTACTACTTTAAGACCTGGAATGTGACAGAACCAAGCTTCTAAAGCTTTACAGTGCTGTGCAGCAGCCCCTGTTCCTGAACCAGACGCACAACGGTAAGTAACTGGTACTTGAACTTCTCCACCTAACATGTAACGCATTGGTGCTGCTTGGTTAACAATCGCATCCATACCGATTGTTACGAAGTCCATGAATGTTACGTCAACGATTGGGCGCATACCTACAGAAGCAGCACCAGCAGCTGAACCACAGATTGCAGCTTCACTGATTGGTGTATCGATAACACGCTCAGGTCCGAATTCTTCTAACATACCAACTGTAGTACCGAAGTCTCCTCCGAAGATACCAACATCTTCACCCATTAAAAATACATTTTCATCTTCACGCATTTCGTGAGTCATAGCTTCTTTTATGGCTTCACGAACTGTCATAATTTTTGTTTCTTTAGTCATAACTATTAATCTCCTATTATATAAAATATTATTTAAATTATTTTAAGCTAAAATATTAGTCAGCGTAGTTATCTTGGAATGCAATTTCACCTTCTGGGAATGGTGACTCTTTTGCGAATTCTACAGCATCATCGATAGTAGCTGTTGCTCTATCTTCGATTTCTTTTAATTCTTCTTCTGTAGCAATTCCGTTTTCTAATAAGTAGTTTTTATATTTTACGTTAGGATCTTTAAGTTTCCACTCAGCTACTTCTTCACGACTACGGTATTTACCAGCATCTGATGCAGAGTGTCCAAACCATCTATAAGATACTGCTTCTACTAAAACAGGACCTTTACCACTTCTAGCATGTTCGATAGCTTCTTGCATTGCATCGTATACTGCTAATACATCGTTTCCGTCTGGAACGTGAATACCTTTGATTCTATATGAAGCCGCACGTTCAGTAATTTCTTTAACACGCATACATCTTTCTTGAGCCATTGAGATACCATATTTATTGTTAATAACGTAGAAAATAAGTGGTAAATCCCAGTTAGATGCCATGTTTAAACATTCGTGGAAACTTCCTTCGTTAGTAGCTCCGTCACCCATACAACAAATAACAATGTTACCCGTTTTTTTCATTTTTTGAGCTAAAGCGGCACCAGTACTTAAACCGTGTCCTCCACCAACGATACCGTTGCATCCCATGTTGCGTTGTTCGAGGTCATAAACGTGCATACTTCCTCCACGTCCTTTACATTGACCTGTCGCTTTACCAAGGATTTCAGCCATCATACGATCAATTTCAATTCCTTTAGCAATTGTTTGACCATGTCCACGGTGATTAGAATACATTAAGTCTTCTTTTCTTAATGGATAGATAGCTCCAACGTTAGCTGCTTCCTCCCCTACTGAATAGTGAGTCATACCGTGAACTAAACCACGAGAGTATAGTTTACTCAACTCCATATCAAAATTTCTAATAAGTTGCATTAGCTCATACATTTCTAAATGCTCTTGTTTAGTTAAATCTTTTGATGTTTTTACCATAATAACCTCCAAAGTTTGTATATATATTAAATGTATATAAATTATTTATTAATCATATATTACACTATTAATATACTATTTTTCACGAAAAATGTCAAATCTATAATCACAATAAAATAATAATATTTATCTCAGTAATATTATTCGCTTAAATATATTCTTAAAACAACAATATAATCATTTATTGTATTAGTACAATAGAAAAGAAAACATTTTCCTATCTATTCTTAATATACATTTTATTTTTAAAATCCTGTAGTATTAAAATGAAAAATATACATATACAGATTTTTAAAAATAAGTATTAAACTATTTCTCTATTTTTTATATATAATTTTCTTTTAGTAATTAATAATTTTCCACTTATTCTTTCTATAAATATTTTAAAGCCTTTACCTCCTATGATAGATACACATTTTTATAAAAAAAATTGAATATAATTGATTAATTTCTTAAAACTATGTAAACATTTTATTTTTGAAAATCTCATGAAAATATATATAAATAGCTTGCATTAGTACAGTATTTTATATATAATTATTTTATACAAATGTTTTATAACAAATGTTTTATACAAATTTTCAATTTAGGAGGAATTATAATGATTCTTAATACTATTTGGGAACAACAGTACAATCCAATGGGTAATATTTGGTTATCTGCTGCTATTGCTGCTCTTCCTATAGTTATATTTTTAATTTCATTAGTAGTTTTTAAACTTAAAGGTTATACAGCCGGAGGTTTAAGTATTCTTAGTGCAGCTATCGTAGCTGCTGTTAGTTACAAGATGCCAGTAGATAAAATCGCTGGAGCTGCAGAACAAGGTATTGTTTCAGGTTTATGGCCTGTTGCTAGTATCGTTCTTGCTGCAATCTTCTTATACAAATTAACGGTTAAAATGGGATTCTTCGATGTAATGAAACAAAGTATCTCATCTATTTCACCAGATAAAAGAATTCAAGTTCTTCTAATTGCATTTTCATTCAATGCATTCTTAGAAGGTGCTGCAGGATTCGGTGCTCCAGTTGCTATTACAGCTGCAATTCTAGTAGGTTTAGGTTTTAAACCTTTACAATCTGCTGCAATTTGTTTAGTTGCTAACATCGCTGGTGGTGCTTATGGAGCAATGGGTATTCCAGTAACAGTTCCAGCTACTTTAACAGATTTAGATGCTTTAACTCTTGGTAAAAATACATCATTAATTTTATGTCTTGTTACAGTTATTATTGCATTCCTTATCGTATTTATGGTAGATGGTTTTAAAGGTATCAAAGAAACATTCCCAGCAATCATTGTTTCTGGTGGTGGTTTCGCAGTAACACAATTTATTTTCTTAAACTTCGTAGGACCAGAACTAGTTAACGTTTCTTCAGCTATCGTGAGTTTACTTGCTTTAATCGTATTCTTAAGATTCTGGCAACCAAAACAACCACTTACTGCTGAATCTAAAGAAATTTCTAAAGATAAAGAAACTCTTTCAGGTAAAGAAGTTGTTAGAGCTTGGACACCATTCATCCTATTAACAGTATTTGTAACTTTACTGAACACTGGATTCTTTAAACAATTAATTCAAAGTGCAAATCCTAAAACTGGTCAAAAAGCAGGAGCTTTAAATTCATTAATTTTCAACTTCCCATATTATATTGATGGAACAGTTTCTCGTGTTACACCTATCGTTAAACAACCTACACCAATAAAAGCAGTATTTAGTTTTGCTCCATTTACTTCTACTACAACAGCGATTGTACTTGCTGCAATTCTAACAATCATTATTTTTAGAGTTAACAGTCGTATTGTTATTTCTACAGTTAGAGAAACAGCTGTTGAATTATGGGGACCAATCTTAACAATCTGTTCAGTGCTTGCATTTGCTTACATTTCAACTTATTCTGGAATGTCATCAACATTAGGATTAGCATTTGCTAATACTGGTAAAGTCTTCCCACTATTCTCTCCTATCTTAGGTTGGATTGGGGTATTCTTAACTGGATCTGTTGTTAACAGTGGATCATTATTCGCTGGATTACAATCAGTAACTGCATCACAAATTGGAATTGATCCTTCATTACTTGTAGCTGCTAACATCATGGGTGGAGCCATCGCTAAAATGATTTCTCCTCAATCTATCGCAGTTGCAGCAGCAGCCGTTGGATTAGTTAACAGAGATAGCGAAATCTTCTCTAAAACAATTAAGTGGAGTGTTATCCTTCTTGTTCTTACAGGAGTTCTTAACCTTCTTATTACACTTAGATAATTTTAAGTTAATGAAAAAAAGAGATTTGGTAAAGTACCAGATCTCTTTTTTTCATATTATGCAGCATGTTTGCAATGACAATCTCCTGTCTTGCAGTTTCCACACTCGCAATCTTCTTTTGCGTTATGGCATCCACATGTACACCCTTCTTTGCATTCACATGTTCCTTCAACACAGTTTCCACATTTACAATCTTCTACTGCATCATGACAGTGACAATGGTGTTCACATTCACATTTGCTCATATTAATCGCCTCCGTATTATTTAATTTATTATTCTATAATTAAATTTTATTATGTTTTATATAACAAGTCAATAGATTCTCGTCTTAAGTAACTATTACGATTTATAAATCTCTAAATCGTAATGAGATTGACTTTGAGTTGGAATCAAATAAAATAAAGGTAGAAATACTACTTTAATGTAGACTCCCACCTATATTATTTTATAGATTATTTACTAATAACTGTTCCATCAGCTAATATAATTAATACTGTTGTCATAAGTAATCTTTTATTCTTTATTATTTATTTCTATATTTTCTTCAATATTTTCTTGAATTTGCGATGACTTATTATCATCCATACTATTTTTCTAACTCTCTTATCCGCTAGTAATTTTGCTATTTTCTTAATCAACATATAAATCATCTCCTGCTTTTTATTTATAATCAGTTATTTAATAAATGTATTATACACCATCTACTTTAAAACCACTTAAATCAACTTTAAACTGTAATTAAAAATGAAATTTAATTATAGTTAGAGTAATATTTAAGTTTCACAGTATTTTATTCTATATTATACAGAAGATAATTTCTCTTAGAATAAAATTATTCAAAAATATGATACCTTCTTTCATTTATTATGTTATAATGAAATTGAAATAACGAACTTAAAACTTAGTTAATTCTACTTTTGTAATTTTTTATACACTACTTTTCATATTAAAAAAGGAGAGCATTATATGAAATATAGCAAATACTTAATCATCACTTTTCCTATTTTCATTATACTATTAACAGCATTTTTTTATACAAAAAACATCATCTATTTCTACTTAACTATTCCGATATGTGTCTACGTGAGCTTTGTGAGATATTATCAAGAAAAAAATAAATTATTAATAAAAACAAATAAAGTTTTGAATCTATTAAAGTATGAATTTACTACGTACACTGTAGCAGTACTAACACTATACTCAACATCTTCACTTAGCTTTATCAGTAAAATTAAAAGCATAGAATACACCTATATTGCATGTATAATTTCTGCGGTCTTACTCCTATTATATCCAATAATTTATATTAAGCGTACTCTTCTTATAAGAAAAGAACTACGAAAAAACAATTCTAAATAACAAAAAAGAAATCAGCTCACTATCGAACTGATTTCTTAATTTTTCTTGTACTAAAATATTTATTGAATGAATCTTCTATATCTTTTACAGCTACTACACTTATTAATAAAACTGCTAGTATAAAAATTCCTAGTATTATAAATGATGGATTTTCTACATAGTTTATATACGTTACAAATGGAAGACTAGAATAAAACCCAATTGTTAAACTTTTTACGATAATAGCTATAACTAATGTACAAAGTATTAAGATTAAGAATAAATTTAATGATAATGCTGCTAAACAACCAAAGAATGTCGCAACCCCTTTACCACCTTTAAACTTAAAGATAATAGGTTTTATGTGACCTAGTAATACTAATACTATACAAATATATATAATTTTTGGATCAACATCTAATATTTTCAGTAATATAACCACAAAAAATCCTTTGAAAAAATCTACTGCTAAAACAAATAAAAACGATCTAGGACCTAAAACGCGCCCTGCATTTCTTGCCCCAACATTACCAGAGCCTTTATTAGTAAATTCTTCTTTATAGATCTTTTCTAATAATTTTCCACCCATAATATTCCCAATAAAATAGGCAACTATCCCATAAATTATCGTAGTAATCATAACTTTTCTCCTCTCTTAAATTTATCTTTTATCATTCTAATTCCTTCACTTAGGAACATAAAACATCCAATAGTAAACGGAACAATATAATATGACAATCTGTATATTATAATTGTCGCACCTATAATTTCTGGATTTATACCCAAATTCTTAAGTCCGATAAGAACTAAAGTATCAAAAGTACCTAATCCTCCTGGAATCATAGTTAATAAGCCTACTATTGATGCTACTATTATAACTCCCATTATCTGTAATTCCTTATCAGCTACTAAATCTCCCGTATAAAAATAAAGAATCATAAGAATAATAAGGGCTGCAAATACCCATTCTAAAAAAGAAATTACTGTCAATTTAACACTTAAGTATCTATCCGTTCTAATTCTTGGTTTTCTCAAATTAAAAAATAGATATAGTGGTAAAAATAAAGACATCAATATTAATGAATAATAAAAGATTTTATTATTAGCATATAACGCTTGTCCTGGAAAGACATTTAATACTACAAAAATTGACAATAGACTGATTCCAGATAGCATAGAAATAAGAATCATCCCTATTGCAGTAATTAATGTTTTTCCGTTTTTTGTATATGGTTTATACATATAATATCTAAGTCCGGCACCAATAAAGCCACCAAAACCTAGTACCATATTTAATGTGTTAGTCATAAAACTAATTTTAAAAATACGGAATGAAGACATATTTTTCGTTAAATTAATAGCCTTTAAAACGAAATAATCATATAAGCATAAAATACTTATACCTAATAGGCCACTTAATAAAACCACTAAAAATTTCATCTCTCCTATAGTTAGAGTGAGATGATGTATTTTTTTGAAGTCTAAACTAACTATCTCTTTTTTAAAATAGGAAAAAATTAAATAAAATATCAATAATCCCAAACTTATCTGAACTAAATTCTTTAAATAATTAAAGGATCTTCTTTCAGTAATATTTTTCATTTTTCTTTTCCTTAAATAATATTTATCTACTTTATATTAACATTTTATAACTTTTTTTTCAATACAATTAATTACATAAAATTATGACTATAATATTTTTTAATCTACATATTCATGTAACTTATCTTGATATTCATTATATAATTCTGGATAACCTTTTTTCACCGCTTTTAAAAATGTTTTTCGAATTTTATTTACTTTTTGTACATAAATCAACATAAATATCAATGTAAATATCACAATATACAAAATCAACATATCAATTAAAAACGCTCCAGGGGCTCTTTGATATAATCCGAGGAATAATATGAGTGTAGTTGTAAAAAATACCATTACTACTGCTACTTTAAAACCTTTTTTATATCTTGTATAATCATCTTTCACAATTTTACAGATTATATCTAATTCTTCTTTTGTATATCCTCCACTTTTTATTGATTTCAAAGTATAACTCGGAAGTTTTTCAGATGTTAATATTAAAAATAATTTCGATAATATAGTTATCATACTTTCCCTCCTACTTCACATAAATATTACAGCAAAGAAAAGCTTTTTGCTCTCCTTTGCTGATCTATAATTAATTTTAAAGTTTTTTTATTAGTTCTGTAGTTAATATAGATGAATTTACTGCAGCTATTTGTAAGAATTCATCAAAAGTAACTCGAGTTCCTTCTTCTGCTTTATCACTTACACTACGGCAAACTATAAATTTTGTTCCAAACTGGTAACAAGTTTGAGCAATCGCTGCTGCTTCCATTTCAACTACTTGCATATTAGGAAAGTTTTTCAATATTCCTTTTTTCAACTCTTTATTAGAGATAAATGAGTCTGATGTACCCACTAAACCAAAATGAATATTATGATTTGGTAAACTTATCTCTGAAGCTAGTTTTTGCAACTCTTCATCACTCTTATACGCTGCTGGCATTTGTGGTACTTGACCAATTTCATAGCCAAACTCTGTTGCATCAACATCAAAATGTCTTACTTCTGTAGCAACAATCATGTCCCCAATTTCCATATCACCTTGCAGCGCACCACATGTACCTATATTAATCACATACTCTGGTTTATAGTGATCTAATAATAGAGTTGTAGCAATAGCAGCATTCACCTTCCCCGGTAAACTTAACATAAGAACAATATCGCGCCCTTCATATTTACCTTCATAAAATGTCACATGTGCTATTTTTTTCTCTTGTAATTTTTCTATTTTTTCTTTTATTATAGCCACTTCTTCTGGCATTGCACCAATTAATGCTATCATAATACTATTCTACCGCTAGAATTTTGATATCCATTGAATCTTCTGGCCCTGTCGGTAATGAAACTTTTGTAACATCTCCAACTTCTTTTCCTAATAAAGCTTGTGCTACTGGAGATTCATTTGAAATTTTGTATTCAAATGGATTAGCCTCAGCACTACCTACGATTTTGTAAGTTTCTGTTAACCCGTCTGGTAGTTCTTGATAAGTTACTTTGTTACCTAAACGAATTGTGCTTGATTTCTCATCTAATTCGATAATAACAGCGTAACGAATCATTTGTTCCATCTCTAAAATTCTTTGCTCGATGAATCCTTGTTCATCTTTTGCTGCATCGTACTCTGAGTTCTCAGATAAGTCCCCGAAACTACGTGCTATTTTAATCTTTTCAATAACTTCTGGACGTTTTACTTTTTTATAGTGTTCTAATTCTTCAACAAGTTTGTCATAACCTTCTTGGGTCATTTGATATTCTAATTTTTCTTCTAAAGCCATAGTGATACTCCTTTTTTTAGTCTACTCTATATTATATCTTTTTTTTTATTATTTTGCTAGTAGCGATTTGATTTTTGTTATTAAAATATCAATCGCTATATCATTATATCCACCATCGGGAACAATAATATCAGCATATTGTTTAGTTGGTTTAATATATTTTTCATGCATCGGTCTAACTGACACTAAGTATTGATTAATAACTGATTCTACAGTTCTTCCACGCTCATTAATATCACGTAATAATCTTCGTAAAATACGTAGATCACTCGGTGTATCAACAAAAATCTTAATATCCATTAATTCACGTAATTTCTCTGAATAAAGACCAAACATACCTTCGATAATAATTACATCTTTAGGTTCTTGATGTTTTTGTTCTTTACTACGAGTATGATTTACATAATCATATACTGGTAATTCAACAGCTTTTCCATCGATTAATTCTAATAAATGATTATACAGTAACTCATTATCAAATGCACTCGGGTGATCGTAATTCGTCTTAACTCTCTCATCCATTGTCATATGACTTTGATCTTTATAATAATAGTCTTGCTCGATTAAAGCAACTTTATCTTGAGTTAACTCGTCTATAATTCTTTTTGTAACGGTCGTTTTACCACTACCGCTTCCTCCAACAATACCGATAATTTTTGGTCTATCTGTAGCCATTAGCGTCCCATTTCCTTTCGCATCATATTGCTTTTAAATACTCTAGAGTCTAATTTTGTTCTAATAATTTGAAGTGGATGTCTTGCTGCATCTAGTAACTCACCATCTTCATCATAAATTTCTCCGATAACTTGTCTAAATGTATCAATCTCTGGTCCAAAGAATTCAACTTCTTGTCCAGTTTTAAAGAAGTTACGTTGTTGAATTGTTGCAATTTGAGTTTCTTCATCATAGTGAAGAACTTGTCCAACGAAATCATAGTTAGTTTTCTTCCCACCTTCGTTTCCAAACATTTGTTCAGAATACTTAGGAATCTCATAGAAGAATGACATCGCAGTATCACGGTTAGCACATTTATATAGTTCTAATTTATATTCCGGTGTCATTTCAAAGTTATCTGGATCAGCACAATAATCATCGATTAGTTTTCTATATACACTTGCAACTGTTGCTACATAGTGAATAGATTTCATACGACCTTCAACTTTTAACGAATCAATACCTAATTCAATAATCTCTGGTACTGCTTCAATTAATGTTAAATCTTTAGGACTCATTGCATAAGGATTTGCACCTTCATCGAATAATTTAGTATCTTCATCAGTTCCTTCTTCATATAGGTCATAATTCCAACGACATGATTGGCAGCAACCTCCACGGTTACTATCACGAGCAGTCATGTAGTTACTTAATGTACAACGTCCAGAATATGCTATACACATTGCACCGTGAACAAACATCTCAATCTCGACATCTGTTTTTTCACGGATTTCTTTAATTTCTTCATATCCTGTTTCACGAGCTAGTACTACACGGTGTACTCCTTCGCTTTCCCAATATCTAACTTCCTTATAGTTTGAAATAGATTGTTGTGTACTGATATGTACCTCTACTTTTGGAGCTACAGTTTTACATCTTTCAATGATATATGGATCCGCTACGATAATTCCTCTTACTCCTGCATCTTGAAGTGCCATTAAGAATTCATCTAATCCTTCAAAGTTCTCATCGTGCGCAATAATGTTCGCTGTAACATAAATATCAGCTCCATATTTTGCTGCAAATTCACAACCTTCTTTAATCTCTTCAATTGTGAAGTTATCTGCATTACTACGAAGCCCAAACTCTTGTCCTCCTAAGAACACAGCATCTGCTCCGTAATGAATAGCTATTTTTAATTTCTCTAAATTCCCTGCTGGAAGCAGTAATTCAGGTTTTTTCGTTATTACTCTCTTACCGTCTCTAATTTCTGAAATATTTGGTATCGCCATAAGTTAAGGTCACATTCAAGTATGACCCATCCTCCTTGTCTTTATTATTAGGTTTTATATAGGAAACCTTGCCCTTTTATAAAATTCATTAATATACTAGTACATAGTTTTCTTATAGAAAAACCCTAAGTCTACTTCTCTATATTTTGGTTTAATTCTTTCTATATCGTTATAGAAATCTTGTTTTTCATCTTCGTATGCTTCTTTGTCTTCATAATAAAGATCAATAGCATCACGATAAATAGTTACAACCTCAGTGATGTAATCTTCGTCTTTTAAAACACCTTCAATCTTAAATGCAGTTACCCCTGCTTCTATTAGACGATCTAATTCTTCTATCGCACAGATATCATTTGCACTCATGATATGTGTCCCATTCGAATCCTCAAAAATTGGATAGCGTTCATTTCTATCTTGACTGTATAGGAATAGTTTCTTAGAATTACTATATTCTTCAATATATTTCTCTTTACCACTATACATAAAATAATTATCCACCAATTTCCTTACAGATTGGAACATACAAAGCATTCCTTGAACTTGTACTTCAATCTCATATTCACTTTTTTCAGTAATTTCAAGAATTTCATCAATAGTTAATTCTTTTGAAAGACATGTTCTATATGCTCCACGTTTCCCCCAATAATTACATGAGAAAGAGTTCGTAGCTAATGTATGTGGATCCCATTGAAGTTTAAAATCAAGATTTTCTTCTCTTAAAATTGTTATAATTGTTGGTTCTCCATATATTAGAGCATCTACATTTAGTGTTGATAAATAATGTAAATAATCAACTAGGTCATCTATATGCTCATTATGGAATATTGCATTTACACTAACATATGCTTTTTTCCCTGCTTGGTGTATAATCTCAATAGCTTTTTTTAATTCGTCTCTCTTAAATTCACCAGCAAGACGTAATCCATATTTTTCTTCACCAATAACGAAACTATCAGCTCCTACGTTTATTAGTTCATAAATATGATCAATACTTTTCGGTGTTACAACTAACTCTACTGTCATTTTTTATCCTCTCTTAATAAAATATACTAACTTCACAGTTCTATAATTTTATTTTCTTGTTGTTATAGTTATCCCATCTCCAAATGGTAATATTACACTCTCATAATTTTCATGTTTTAATAACCATTCATTGTAATTATTAATTTTTCTAGAAAGTTGTTTTAAATCTCTACTGTGTTTAATAATACTTGGATCGGCAACCATTCCTTTGAATAGCACATTGTCCGTAATAACTACGACATCCTCAGCAAAATATGGTTCGTATAATTCAAAAAACTTTCTACTTTGACTCTTAGCACCATCGATAAATACTACATCATAAGGTGCATTTGCTACTACCTCATCTTGAAGTTCTAATGCATCAGCATGAAGTAATGTTATTTTATTAGTTAGATTTCTCTTTTCTATGTTATTTTTTGCTTGATTATACATCTTATCATCACGCTCAATAGTTGTGACATTACATCCTATTTTTTCGGCTAATTTAATAGATGTATATCCGATTGCCGTTCCTATTTCTAATAAATTCTTAGCTTTTTTTACTTTAAGCATCTGAATTAAAAATCTTATCCCTATTTTATCTATAATAGGTACTCTATTTTCTTCGGCATATTTTTCTAATTCTAAATAAAATTCATCAAAATCTTCTAGTAAATCTATAACATATAAGTCATCTTTTGATTCTATCGCAACCATGTTTACCTCCATATTTATATATCATATTATGATACCATAAAAGTTGGTATAAATGCAATTATAAAGACTACTACACATAAAATATTCAAATAGACACAACACTATTATATACATGCCAGACAATTATATTTTAATAACTATAAAATTTACATAATTTATCCATTAAATACATTTTACCTTAAATATAATCCTATTTTTTTATAAATATGCTTTAAATTTAGTTAAGAACACTAAAAAAGAGATTAACCGAAGTTAATCTCTTTTAAATTAGAATCTTATTTTTCTAAAGCTTGAACAGCTGTAATTAATGAAAGTTTGTATACATCTTCTGCATTACATCCACGAGATAGGTCGTTTACAGGAGCGTTTAATCCTTGTAAGATTGGTCCTACTGCTTCAAATCCACCCAGACGTTGTGCAATTTTGTATCCAATATTACCAGCTTCTAAACTTGGGAATACAAATACATTAGCATCCCCTTGTACTTTTGAATTAGGAGCTTTTAATTTAGCAACTGATGGTACAACTGCAGCATCGAATTGTAATTCACCTTCTACCGCTAATTCAGGTGCATTTTCTTTAACTAACTTAGTAGCTTCTGCCACTTTTGTAGTATCTTCAGTAACAGCTGAACCTAAAGTAGAGAAACTTAACATTGCTACTTTTGGATCAACGTTAAAACTTTTAGCTGTTTTTGCACTTTCAATTGCGATTTCAGCTAGACCTTCTGCATCTAATGTTGGGTTAATCGCACAATCAGCAAATACATAACGTTTGTCTTCTTTACTCATGATGAATGCACCACTTGTACGTTTTGTACCTGGTTTAGTTTTAATAATTTGTAACGCTGGACGAACAGTATCTCCAGTAGAGTGAATTGCTC
Organism: uncultured Gemella sp.; assembly: GCA_963528605.1. Taxonomy (GTDB): domain Bacteria; phylum Bacillota; class Bacilli; order Staphylococcales; family Gemellaceae; genus Gemella. Next base: position 17,758 of record CAURVX010000010.1, on the reverse strand, counting down.
CAGATACTAATCCTTCAACTTCACCTGTATATACTAACATAGTTCCGAAGTAGTTAACATCTTTTAATAATTCACGAGCTTTTTCTTCAGTTACTTTTCCTGCACGACGCTCTACAAACTTAGCAACTATTTCTTCTAATTTTTCGTAGTTTTCGTGATCAATAACTTCCAAGTTAGAAACATCTAAAGATAATCCTTTAGCAATCTCTTCTACTTTTTCTTTTTTTCCAACTAACACAGGTTGAACATAACTAGTAGCGCCTAATTTAACAGCCGCTTCTAATACACGTTCATCATATGCTTCTGGAAGTGCGATACGTACATTTCTCCCTTCTAATTTTTGTTGAAGTTCTACAAATAAATCATTTGCCATCTTCATTTCCTCCTAATTGTATATAATGTCTTTAATATGTCTTATCGGCTTTAAACTTAAAGCATCGAAAAGACTGCCCTTACCTAAAATAGTATACCCTAATAATAATCCTATATAAAATATAATGATTATTAAGGCTATGTTTCGCAAATATCTTACTAATTTATCATTTGATTTCATAATAAATTCCTACTCATCTATTCTTTGAATATCTGCACCTAGTTTTCTCATTTTTTCTTCGATGTCTACATATCCTCTATCAATGTGGTAAATATCAATAACTTTAGTAGTTCCTGTAGCCATTAAACCAGCGATGACAAGAGCTGCTCCAGAACGTAAATCCGTAGCTTTAACAGTAGTTCCTTCTAAATGAGGTAATCCTTCGATTAGTGAACTTCTACCTTCAATTCTAATCTTCGCATTCATTCTGCGTAGCTCTTCAACATGCATAAATCTATTTTCAAAAACAGTCTCAGTAATAGTACTAGTACCATCAGCTAATAATGTTAATACACACATAATAGACTGCATATCTGTTAAGAATCCTGGGTGAGGTAACGTCTTAACATCTACAGGTCTTAAACTATCTAGTTTATTACTAACACGCATAGACGTTTCATCAACTACTTCTATATTAACACCCATTTCACGCATCTTGCTTACTAAGGCAACATTGTCTTTATAAGGCGCACCTTTAACTAGTACATCCCCTTTAGTTGCTGCAGCCGCGATCATATATGTAGCAGCTTCTACACGGTCAGGCATCACTGTATATTCAGTACCTACTAGTTTTTCTACTCCTTCGATAACTAAAACAGAAGTTCCTTTACCTTCAATCTTAGCTCCCATTTTAATTAAGAAGTTAATCATATCCTCAATTTCTGGCTCTTGAGCGGCATTAACAATAGTAGTTTTTCCTTTTGCTAAACAGCTTGCCATAATAACGTTTTGAGTACCACCTACACTTGGGAAATCAAAGAAAATTGTTGTTCCTTCTAATTCTTTTTCTGCTCTTGCCTCAACAAAACCAGCATCTTGAATAATTGTAGCCCCTAGTACTTCAAACCCTTTTAAGTGTTGGTCAATAGGTCTACTTCCAATTGAACATCCACCAGGCATTGCCACTTTAGCACTTCCTTCACGTGCTAACATTGGTCCTAAAACTAAAAATGAAGCACGCATTTTACTAACAAACTCAAATGAAGCCTCTGTTAGTAATGGTTTTCTTGCATCCATTTCTAAAGTATTTTCTTCTGGTTTATAATCTACCTTTACTCCTAGACTTTCAAATAATAATCCTATTGTCTTAATATCTGATAACTTAGGAACATTATAAAATTTACTTGTACCCTCTGTTGCTAATAAACCTGCAGCTAAAATTGGTAAAGCTGCATTCTTCGCACCAGAAACTTGTACTTCTCCTATTAAAGGTGTTCCACCTTTAACGACAATCTTTTCCAAGTTATTTCCTCCATCTCTATATTACATTTTATATCACATATAATACTACCACAAATTAAAAAATAAATAAAGTTTGAATAAATATTTTTAAAATTTATTTTATTAAGAAAGTATACCTTTTCTATACATGAAATATAAAACTAGATTTAAACAAATATTTAATGTTATTTTTTAATTTTTGTAATATTGAAATTAGCTCGTATTTAAATACGAAATATTAAAATTATTCTGCAAGAATGAAAATAAAATACTTTTAAAAGTTTTATAATTATCTTGCAGAATAATCTTTAAATTTAAACTATTTTAATTGAATAATTCTATCAATTACAATTCATCAAAGAATGATAATTGTGCTTTTTCTGGAAGGCCTTTTAATGTACCCATTTCTCGTAAGTATTCTACTACAGTAGACGAAACACTTCCTCGTTTTGAGAAATCTTCAATTGATAAAAAGGCTTTTTCTTCTCTCGCTTGAACAATTTTGTTCGCTACGTTATCCCCAAGTCCAGGAACAATCGAGAACGGTGGAATTAGCGTATTCCCTTCAATTATGTAGTCATGACTTGCTGATTTTTCTAAATCAACTTTCGAGAATGTAAATCCTCTTTCCATCATCTCATTAGCAATTTCATAACTTACAAGAGCATCTTTATCTTTATTAGATAATTCATTTTTATCTGTTGTTTTTATTTCTTTTATTTTCTCTTTTAGTGTTTCTGCTCCCTTAACAACCGTAATAATGTCAAAGTCACTAGCTCTGACAGAATAATAAGCACAGTAGTATGTAAGTGGTTGATGCACTTTAAACCAAGCAATTCGAAGCGCCATAAGTACATATGCACAAGCATGGGCTTTAGGGAACATATACTTGATTTTTTTACATGAATCAATATACCATTCTGGTACATTATTATCTATCATCTCTTTTTCAAAGTCTTCCGTTAATCCTTTACCTTTCCTTACACTTTCCATTATTTTGAAAGATAAACCTTCTTCTAATCCTGCATGAATTAAATATACCATAATGTCATCACGACATCCAATTACGTCTTTAAGTTCACAAGTACCATTTTTTATTAATTCTTGTGCATTACCTAACCAAACATCAGTACCGTGAGATAATCCAGATATCTGAACTAATTCTGAGTATGTAGTTGGTTTTGTATCATCTAACATTTGAATAACAAAATTTGTTCCAAACTCAGGAATACCAAACGTTCCACTAGCTGAATCCACTTGATCTCTAGTGACACCTAGTGCTTCAACAGTCGAGAAAATACCCATTACTTCAGGATCTGACACATCTATAGTTTTAGGATCAATACCAGACAAATCTTGTAACTTTCTAATCATAGTTGGATCATCGTGTCCAAGTATATCGAATTTTAAAATATTATCATGGATAGAGTGGAAATCGAAGTGAGTTGTTCGCCATGGACTCGTTTCATCATCAGCTGGGAATTGATATGGAGTAAAGTCAAAAATATCCATATCATTAGGGACTACTAGTATCCCCCCCGGGTGTTGACCAGTAGTTCTCTTAGAACCTTCACATCCCGCTGCAATACGTTCAATATCTATACTTCTTTTCTCTATTTCATTTTTCTCATAATAATCTCTAGTAAATGAATAAGCTGTCTTCTCTGCTACCGTCGAAATAGTTCCAGCACGATATACGTAATCTTCACCAAAAATTTCTTTCGTAAAGTTGTGAGCTGTTGCTTGATATTCACCAGAGAAATTTAAATCTATATCGGGTACTTTATCTCCATTAAATCCTAAGAATGTTTCGAAAGGAATATCTTGCCCATCTTTTGTCATTTTAACATCACAATGAGGACAGTTTTTATTCGGAAGGTCAAACCCCGATGCATATTCAGCATTTAAGAAGAATTCACTATGTTTACATTTTGGGCAAACGTAATGTGGGGCTAGTGGATTAACCTCTGTGATCTCCATCATTGTGGCTACAAGTGATGAACCAACAGATCCCCTTGAACCTACTAGATATCCATCATCTAGCGATTTTTTTACAAGTTTATGGGAAATTAAATAAACCACACTAAATCCATTACCAATAATAGATGCAAGTTCCTTCTCTAATCTTTTTTCTACTATTTCAGGTAATTCTTCACCATATATTCTATGCGCCATATCATAACTTAGATTACGGACCTCATCAGCTGCACCTTCAATATTTGGCGTATACAGCTTATCTTTTAACGGCACAACCAATTCAATCATATCATTGATTTTATGAGTGTTATCAATAACTAATTCTTCTCTTAATTGTTCATCAAGATAAGAGAACTCTTTTAACATTTCTTCAGTTGTTAAAAGTGTCGCCATCGGTTTTAAATCACGGGCACCAGGATTGCTTTTCACAGTCAATCTTAGTATTTGTCTGTAAACATGTTGATATTCATCTAAATAATAACAGTCTCCAGTCGCTACAACAATTTTTTCTTTTTTCTTAGCTAATTGAATTAATTTTTTCAGAATTTCTTCTAATTCAGTATTATCTGCTATTCTTTCATTTCTTATAAAATTAGCATAATGATGCTTTGGTTGAATCTCAATATAATCATAAAATTCAATTATATCCTCTACCTTGGCTTCTTTTGAATTTAGCAATTCTTCAAATACTTCATTATCACCATTACCGCTACCAATTAATAAATCTTCTCGGTACTCTGCTAATAAACTACGAGGAATCGTAGGTTTAGCAGAGTTCAAATATTTAGTACAACTATATGAAACTAATCTGAATAGATCTTTAAGCCCTTTAGCATTCTTAACTAAAATCGAACAAGGGAATGTTCTTGAACGTTTATGCGCAAGTTCTAAGTCAATCTTTTCATCAATTTCGTTATGATATTCAATACCAAGTTCATAAAGTTGATCTAGCATTTTTACAAAGATTTCTGCCGTAGCTTTAGTATCGTAAATCGCTCTGTGATGTTGAACTAAACGAACTTTATATAGTTTAGCTAAATTGCTAAGACCGTGTCTTTTCGCTTCTTTATTTTCAGCACGAGAGACGAATAATGTATCTATACTAGCATTGTTTTTATTCTCTAAACCTAGTCGTTCAAAACAAGTATCTAGAAATCCAAGATCAAACTTCGCATTGTGGGCTACTAATATGTCATCTTTATCTAACCAATTATAAAAGTTAGTCATTACTTCTTTTTCAAGTGGAGCATCTTTAACATCATCATTAGTAATACTAGTTAATCTTGTAATAAGTTCTGAAATAGGTCTTTGCGGATTAATATAACTTTCAAAACTATCTATTTCAGCTCCATTTTTCACCTTAACTGCAGCAATTTCGATTAATCTATCACGTTCTGCTGAAAGTCCCGTAGTCTCAACGTCGAATACGACATATGTGGCATCTTTTAATTTAAGTTCTTTGGGATTTGTCGTAGCAGTAATACTATCATCCATGATAAAGGCGTTTAATCCATAAATCGGTTTAATATCCTTACCTTTTGAACTTAAACAAATTTCAGGATATGCTTGAACACCATACGTATCTGTAAAAGCAATGGCTTCATGTCCCCAATCTATAGCTCGAGCTAAGTATTCTTTTGCTGAAGAAATACCTTCAAGCTGACTCATCTTCGTATGAGTATTTAGCTCGATTCTTTTTCTTCCACTGTAATTATCTTTCTTCTCTTCTTTATGAGCAACCTCAATAGACTTAGGTTCGATAATTGTGTCTCTTAAATAAGGGTCATTACTTACAGCTCCGTGAATTTTAAGCCATTGACCTTTCTTAATTCCTTTTACTAAATCGATTAGTTCATTCTTACGTTTATTTTGGAATTTCGAATTAGGATTATTACCAAATAATCTTAGTATTATAGAATCACTATAATCAGTAAGTTTTAAACGATACTGACTAGAACCATTTCTGTGGACAATCTCTTCAGTTCCGAAAACCTGAGCCATTATAGTTACATCTCCAGCATATCCAACAATATCCTTGATTTCTACAATGTCCTCATCGCGAATTTCTTGACCATATCGAGTTCCACCGCCACCTCCAAAGGCAACAAATTTTCTTTCAGGTTCTTTTGGTTTTCGTTCCGCTTCTTTTTTCTCTATTTCCTCTAACTTAACAATTTCCTGGGAAATTTTTTCTTCTTGACTCTCTAGTACTGCTTCAACATCAGTTTTAGAAAAATTAGGAATAATGTCTTTAATTGCAATACCTAAATTTTTATAACTACTTATTATTTGCTGTTTTCGTTCATTAATAAAGTTGTTCCAAATTGATGGAGCCATTATTTTCATAGTTAAAACACCATTGTTAACTTCAACTTCACTAAATAAAATACTCTCCATTAGAACCTGAGAAATCTCTGAGAAGTTTTCTAATATTATATATTTCCAAAATTCTTTTATTTGCTCATCCGTGACTTCAGCGCTTACCTTCAAACGATAATTAACAATATAATCGCCTAAGAAATTCTCTCGTAATTTCTGAATAAGTATTGTTAATTCTTCTACTGAAGGTAAACTTTCTCCACTAAAATTAAACGTCCAAATCTTATTCTTATTATCTTTTTCTATATTATCTAAAGAGTAATTTATAAATTCTGAATTGGATAACTGTTCTTCTAATTCTAATGTTTTAACTAATAAAGAAAAATGTTTATTACTCATGATTCCTCCTACTTTTTTGTATAACTTACTATGTTTTTATTAATTTTCAAGCTTCTTTCCGACTTATAACTAGAGAGTAAAAATTAATTTCCACAACAATTCTTATAACATCCATTAAACGTAAAAAATTCATTCATCTTAATTGTATTTAAATTAAGATGAATTCATTTTTACCAATCATTTTTATACTACTTTAAATTTAAAAAGTATCATAACTCTTAATTAAATTATACTAAAAATACCAACTAAAAACAAATGGTTATTTTCTTAACAACTATTTATTTTTAATTGGCATTCTTTAATTCAAATTATAATTATTATTTATAAAATGCTTCTACTTTAGCTAATACATCAGCTACTTGCGTATCAACTTTTTCTAAAGTTTGTCTTTCTTTAACTTCTACGATTCCTTCTCCGGCTTTCTTTCCAACAACCACTTGTAATGGGATACCGATAAGGTCCGCATCGTTAAATTTAACACCCGCACGTTCTGCTCTATCATCGTAAAGAACTTCATATCCTGCTGCTGTTAATTGAGCATACAACTCATCGCTAAGTTTAACTTGATCTTCTTTCTTAACGTCAACACACACTAAGTGCACTTGGTATGGTGCGACTTCTTTAGGCCAAATAATACCTTTTTCATCATTATGTTGTTCAATAATCGCTGAAATACAACGAGTTACCCCAATACCATAACATCCCATGTAGAAGTGGTTTGCTCGACCATTAGCGTCTAAGTATGTAACATCCATAGCTTCTGAATATCCTTTACCAAGTTCGAATACTTGTCCAACCTCGATACCTTTAGCAAATTTAACCGGTCCTGATAAGTCTTCTGCTAAATCACCTTCTTCAATCATACGAAGATCATAGTGAGCATCGATTTCGTAATCGCCTGGATTTACGTTGATATAGTGGAATCCTTTTTTGTTAGCTCCACAGCTATGATTGTACATATATTTAATCGCATTATCACCGATTACTTTACATCCCTTAATTCCAAAAGGACCCATGTAACCAGCTACACTTCCCATAACTTCTTCGATTTCTTGTTCTGTTGCCATTTCTACTTCAGAAGTTCCAGTAGCTTTCATGAATTTAATATCATTAAGTTGATCATTACCACGCATAAGAACTAAATAAAATTCTCCATCAGCTTTTAACGCTAAAGCTTTCATAGCACGATTAACTTCTACACCACAAAATGCTGCAACATCATCGATTGATTGTTGATCTGGAGTTTCTAATAAACTACGTTCTTTTTTCTCGAAACCTGTAGGCATAGTGTAGTTTTGTTCAACTACTGCTGCAGTTTCAATATTTGCTGAGTAGTCACTCTCTTCAGTATAAACAATTGTATCTTCCCCTACTTCAGCTAATGCTTGGAATTCATGAGTATAGCTTCCACCAATATTACCAGAATCAGCTTGTACTGCACGATACTTAAGTTCAAATCTATCAAAGATAGTACTATATGCTTGATAATAATCTTTATATGTTTCTCTTAATGATTCTGGTGAATCATGGAATGAGTATGCATCTTTCATTATGAACTCTTTACAACGTAATAATCCTAAACGTGGACGAATTTCATCACGGAATTTAGTTTGGATTTGATATAAATTCATAGGTAATTGTTTATAAGAAGTTACCATGTTATTAACTGTTTGGCTTACTATTTCTTCTGCAGTTGGACTTAGGGCATATCCTGCTTTTTTTCTATCTGTTACACGAATAAGTTCTTCTCCCATTTTGTCCCAACGACCAGATTTTTTCCAATATTCATCTGATTGTAAAATAGGCATTAAAAGTTCTGCAGCTCCAATTTTACTATGTTCTTCTCTAATTACTTTTTCAATTTTTTGAATTACACGAGTAGCCAAAGGAAGGTAAGTATAAACTCCTGCAGATACCTGCTTCACCATCCCCGCTTTAATAAGCAACTTATGACTAATTGCTTCTGCAGAGGACGGTACTTCTCTTGTTGTCGGAATAAATGTTTTTGATTGTCTCACAACAATACCACCTCTCATATTTGAAATTTTCTATATTATTATACCATAAAATTTAATGATTTTTTAAAAAATATTATTTTTTTATAATACGAATTATTAAGAATAATAATTATATAAATATAGATCTAAACTATTGTTCTTTAAAATCTTATACTTTTAACTAATTATTTAAAGAGAGCAATTAGTAATAATTCATGTCATACGTTAAGCTATTTTATTGGATTATTCCTATTTCAACATAAATTCTACTCCAGTTTTTGACAATTTTCATATAAATTCATATACAGTTTTCTGATATTTAATAAACACTTTACAACACCTAAGTATCCTATAACTATAAAGTAATTATAATATTTCATCTTTATTCGTAAAATGAATATTACTTTAGTAATTAATAAATTCTAAAAATATGATAATTTTCAACTGTTTGTAATTCAAATTTTCTTCAGAATATAGTATAATAGATAGGATAATTATTTATGGAGGGATATATGTTTAATTATCCTAATAAGAAGAGTAATTTTATTCAAAAAACTAAGTATTCTAATCGAGGTATGGAGCTTGAGGAAGACATTAATTTCGCGAATAAATATTACTTAAATAATGACATTGCAGTTATTCATAAAAAACCTATTCCAATTCAAATAGTAGAAGTGAATTATCCTAACAGATCAAGTGCTATGATTACCAAAGCGTTCTATAAAACTCCTTCTACAACAGATTACAACGGCCTTTGGAATGGAAAATATATTGATTTTGAGGCTAAGGAGACTAATTCAGCCACATCATTTTCTTTAAATAATATTCACGAACATCAAATAGAACATATGCAAAAAATTTTAAATCATGGTGGAATTACCTTTATTATCGTTAGATTTAAAAAAATCGATAAAACATTCATACTTCCATTTAAAAAATTCGTATTTTTCTATAATCGTGCACAAAATGGTGGAAGGAAGTCAATAAAACTTAGTGAATTCGAAGAAACTGCATTTGAATTATCATTTAACTACAAAATAAGATTAGATTATATAACTATTATAAAAAATAATGAAAGTGAGTTTTAACAACAGATGAAAACTTTATTCAAATATATTAGTTCCATCTTTTTTTCAATATGCTTAGTATTATTCTTTGCTATTTTAATACTCTTTGCTAAAGAATTAAAAGATGTTCCAGATATAACTCAGGCTAATTTACAAGATCCATTATCATCAGAAATTTATGATAAAAATCTTAATCTAATAGCTACGGTTGGAGCAGAAAAACGTGAATACGTATCTATTAATGACATTCCAAAAAACATTACAGACGCTGTTCTTACTACTGAAGATTCAAGATTCCAATCTCATATAGGTATCGATCCCATTCGTCTTATCAAAGCAGTACTTGTGAATATTCGTTCTAATTCTGCCCAACAAGGTGCTAGTACAATTACACAACAGGTAGTAAAAAATTCACTACTGACATCTGATAAATCATTACAAAGAAAAATTCAAGAAGCTTATCTATCTCTTAAATTGGAAAACAGGTTTTCTAAAGATGATATATTAGAAATGTACATGAATAAAATTTACTATTCTGATGGGCAATACGGTGTTAAAACAGCGGCTAAGTACTTTTACAATAAAGAGTTAAACCAATTAACATTACCTCAAATTGCACTTCTAACTGGTATGCCTCAGCAACCAATCCTGTATAATCCATATGATTATCCAGAACAAGCTAAAGAGCGTCGTAACACAGTACTATATGCGCTTCTTAACAACGATAAAATCACAGAAGCTGAATACAATGATGCAATTAACACTCCTATTATGGATGGAATAGTTGAAAAAACAAAAGAAGAACGTGCAAACCAACACACTTATAATCCTAAATATGCTGCATATATAGATCAAATTACAAAAGAATTAAAAGAAAATCAAAATTTTGAAAATATTAAAGATCCTCTTTCAATGGGATTAAAAATATACACTAACTTAAATCCAGAATTACAAACATATGTTCAAGATATGTTAGATAACCAAAGCTCACCGATGATACCTCATGCATCTCAAGCTGCTATATCAGTTCTTGATACAAAAACTGGCCTAATCGAAGCTATTGGTGGTGGAAAAAATTATAAAGCTGGTGGCTATAACTTTGCAGTTGACGCTCGTGTTCAACCAGGGTCATCAATTAAACCATTGATTGATTATGCTCCAGGTATTGAATACTTTGGATGGGATTCTCAGACTACATTCTCAGACTCACCATATCAAATTGCTGGAACTAATTTCTATATCCAAAACTGGGATAGACTATACCACGGTACAGTTACTATGAGTACTGCTTTATCTTGGTCTTATAATATTCCAGCGGTTCGTGCATTCGAAACAGTTGGATACGAAAGATCCAAACATTTCGCTGAAAAACTAGGTATACCTGTAACAAAAGATGAACCAACAACTGCTATTGGAGGAAACGTAGATGGAGTTTCTACCCTTCAAATGGCCGGTGCATTCGCATCTTTCGGTAATAAAGGATATTACAATAAGCCTTCAACAATAGTTAAAGTATTTAATGCAAACGGTAAAGAATTACCTAATATTAAAGATGAACCTGTTAAAGCAATGTCAGAAGAGACTGCATATTTAATAACAAATGTATTAAAAGGTGTACTTTCTAGTAATGGTACTTCTCCAAATGGTAAAGTAGCAAACTTCGATATGGCAGGTAAGTCTGGTTCAAGTACATTTGATGATTCTGCTTACTATAATTATGGTATAGATGTTGTAAACTCTACTAAAGATAGTTGGATGATTGGTTACACAACTGACTACACAGTTGCTGTTTGGCAAGGAGCTGATATGGTAGACTCAGCTGCAAAAGCATTATCTTCAGAACAAGCAAATACTACACAGGTAATTATGGCAGATGTAATGAAAAAAGTTTCAGATAAACAAGTGCCTGCTGCCTTTGAAAAACCTGCAGGTATCGAAACGAAAAATGGCGTAGAGTATGCTAAGGAAAGAAATACAGAAACTGACTATATGTACGCTGGTACAGATAGAGATGCTGTTTATCAAGCTGCTATTGCTCAAAAACAACGTGATAGCCGTTCTGCTCTTACAACAGTATTCAACTCTTTAACAAATTCTACTAATAGAGCAAATAGTGCTGCTACTCAAACTCAAAGACAAGCAGCAAGTAGAACAACTGCAAACAATGCTACTCGTGCAAATAGAGCAACAAATCAAACAAGACGGTAATATATAAAAAGAATCGTGAACAACTTCACGATTCTTTTTATTATTTTATATAGTTTTTATACAAACTTTCACAAATTTCAAAATCTAATTTATCATCAATATCATAACTATATATTTTATCCATTTCATAGACTTTTGTTTTATTTGTATAAAAAGTTTTATCCTTTAAATAATTATTCTTTGTCGACATCCATATAGACCCATTAGGATATATATAATATGGTTCATCTTGTCTCCTATAATTTCCACCATGACAAGAAGGAACTAAATATCCTTTTTGCTCATCCATAAACAGACTCTTACTTGCTCTAGGTTTAGTAAATGACACAAGGTGATCACAATCTTTAAATAAATCAAATGCTGTATGTATATGTTCTACTTTTCTGAGTGGAGAAGTTACTTGTAAATTCATAAATATAAAATCTTCTTTAATTTCTTTAAATAAAAATTCTAAGGTTTCAAAAGTTGTAGAAGAGTCAAGAGAAACTTCGTCTGTACGTTTTATGTATTTACATTTTTTTCCATATTCATATGTACATAAATTAAGATACTCTTCTGAATCAGAAGATATCCATATTTCATCAAATTTCTTACTATCTATAGCTACATCAATTGTATAGAAACACAATGGCTTTCCACAGAATAACTTTATATTCTTATCTAATAATCCCTTTGAACTTTTACGTATCAAAATAACTGCTATTTTTTTCAAAAATATCCTCCTCTCCTAATTATTTTTCTTTTTTATATCATAGTACATTGTATCATTATAATTTATCTAATACAATAATTTAAAAATAAAAAACATCCCTTCACTCTAATAAAAAAGATTGTAATGCATCTTTTCGCATTACAATCTTTTAAAACTTCTAGAAATTGAAACCTTCATAGAATATTCTATTTTTCTTTATACCTTTTTCCTTCAACATTTTTTCATATGCTATATTCATCACCATCGGTCCAGCAATTATATAATTATATTCTTCACCAACCGGCAAATATTTGTCTAACTGATCTGTTGTGAATCTTCCATTTTGAGAATATGATTTAAAATTACTTCTTTCATTCCATAACTTGAATTTTTCTTGATATAAAAGTTTTTTATCCTTTTTCACAGTATATAAGAATGTTATATCTTTATTATCAAATTTATCTGCTAATCCAAGTAAAGGAACAACTCCAATTCCTCCACCAATAAGAACAAACTTTTCATTCTTACCTGACTTTTCAATCATTGAACTCAACACACCATATCCTCTAGTTAGATTAATTTTTTCTCCAATCTCTAAATTAGGAAGATTTTTTGTGAAATCCCCTACACCTTCAATCGACATCTGAACATAGCCATCTCGTTCTGGGATATTCAATATAGAGAATGGATGTGGCTCCTTCATCCCCTTTATATTAGGGAATGAAATAAATGCAAAATCACCCGCTTCTATTTTTCTTAAAACTGATTTACTAGTGGTAATTGTTAACTCCGTAATATTTGAATCTACTTTTCTGACATTTTTTAAAAGGCCTACTTGTACATTTATATACTTATTATATGCATAGTGTCCATAAGAACCGAATGCAATTACAGTGTATAAAACAACCAAAATAGTAAATGGTACTATACTTCTTATATATGGAATCAGAAGAACATGTAAGAAAGCTAATAATGCAGCCACTAAATTAAGTCTATGTATCCACATAGATAACTCATGTTTAAAGATTTTTTCTAGCATCTTTTTGATTCTCATTAAGATACTTATTCTTGAAGTTAACCAACCAGCCATAAAAACAAGTGAGTATAATATTACTGCCATAAAAATATACATTGCCCATTCACCTGTTAAAGAGATAAGCCCCGATGATTTCAACAATTGATCATGTAAGTACATAAAGATTACAGCAAAAATTGCAGTTACTCCATGAATTATATACATATCCGGTAATCCTATTATTCTATCTAACCATTTTGGCTGTGAAGATAGAAAAATTGCTGATAGCATCCATGAATAAGCAAATACTCCTAAATTAATTGCTAGTACTCTACTCCCAAAAACCTCTGGCAAATCATTTCCTATTGTTACTATTAATGGTATCGGTATTGTTAACAATACTATTAACCAAATCATATTAAATATAAATCTATGTTCTCTCAACATCCATTATTTTTCCTTCCTCAAAAACTCTTTTTATCCCCTTTTTTGTTAACGAGATCCCTGTTAACAATTTATTTTCTACTATCTCACTCCAAATTTTCTCATCAGAAACTACTCCTGCAGTTGCTAATACATCAACATCTGATAGATATGTTCCAACTACTGTGACTTGGACATGATTAATATCATTACCACTTTTTATATGTTGTCCTTTTTTACTAATCCCCGAAGTTGCCACAGCTCCATTTTTTATACTATACTTAGCAATTATTTTCTCCTTGTCTTCAGGATTCTCTATCCCAATTTCCCAAGAAAAATCACTATCAAGTCTAGTACCAACCTGTATATCCCCAGCACCATTAATTGCCCCCGCTTCTATAATATTACTATCAATAAGCGGCTTTATATATTTCATAAAGGCATTTTCTATTGCCCAACCCTTCACAAATCCTGTTGGATTATATTTTCCATCATAAAATGGATCAAATAAACCGTGAGTTTCTTTTTTAGCGATTATAGACCTACTATAGACCTCTTGATACTCCAAATCAAAAAAGGTATCCTGTAATTCTTCACCTAAATCAGTATGTCTACTAACTAAACTAGCAGGTAAAAATGGTGAGAACTTCTCTTCCACATTTTTCAAATATTTATCAATGTCATTTACAACTTGATTCAACGCATCTATTAACATTTCATCAAAGTCAACTCTAACAAAGGCTATTGTGAAAGGCATGTTCATTCTTTTCAATACATAGGTCTTAAACTTAAACATTTTATTTAGCCTTATTTAATGCATCTTGTAAAGAACCTTTAAATCCTTCGAATGTTTCAGATGCTCCAGAAACTAATGAAATATCACTACTTTGAGCTTCTATTGCTTCTTCAATATATTTAGGAAGTGCTGTCTTATTAATACTTTGTGAAAATTCTTCATCTGGCTGAAGAAGTACATTAACATTGGCTATTTTCCCACCTTGAACGACTACACTTACTTGGAAATCTCCTTTTGTTGTTTTCGTAACCGCTCCTGTATAAGTACCATCTTTGTATGCTACACCTTCTTTGGTTGAGGAAGTTGTATTTTTTGATTCTTTAATTCCTTCTTGGTTAGTATTCTGTGTTTTTTGATTTGATTGTGTAGTTTGTATACTTGGTTTAAGAAAGGTATAGTACCCTGCCGTCAAAGCAGACGCTCCTACAACTCCTATTAATGCTGTTTTTTTTATTTTACTCATTATTTTACTCCTACTATATTATTTTTAATGATAATATATCATAATTTTCATGTGCATCCTATTAATCTGCTTTAAATATATTATATAATTTTTGTTAAAATCAAACTAATATTGGTACTTTAATTTTATCTTGATGATATCCTATTTTTTCCAACATAGATTATAACAAAAAATCTTTAGAGATATCTGTTACCTCTAAAGATTCTTTTATTATTTATTTGGTCTTGTTTCAGGGAATGTAAATACAAAAATGATATAAATAATACTGCCTAGTAAATAAAATATTATTGACGAATTGTATCCCATATGATTTAAAACTAGACTCCAAATAAAGTTAAATAATGTATAAATCGCATATCCAAAAGCCCAAAATATTCCAAACATTATCGTTAATCTTTGTGAGTTCATATTCGGTAGTTCATATGGAAGATTTAAATATACAGGGTATTGGGAATACATGAAAAATCCTGATAAACCAAACATTGTATATGCCAATACAACGTTTGTAGATACAAAAGCTAATCCTAATGCCATAAACCCAATCATTAATACTCCATGAGCGATTAAAAATGGTTTTCTTCTAAAGTTTAATTTTCTAGTGACTACTAAACTAAATAAAGTTCCGATTATTCCACCGACCGTTACTGTTAATATCATAAATTCTGCTTTAAAACCTACATTATGAGCATGTTCTGCTACAACTCTAGGAAGCGACACTAACGGCATAACATATAAAAATAAAAATCCACCAAATCCTAATGAAAATACATAGATAAATTTATCTTTAAATCCATCAGCATAAGTATACTTCTTAACTTCTTCCTCATGTAATGTTTCTTTTGATTCAATTAACAACTTATAAACAAAATAGTTAGGATGTTTCCAAGTAATTGTTGGCTCAAAATCATGAGAGAACATTAACCAACAAATAAATAGAATTATACTAAAAATACTAAACCCTATCATAGTATAACGCCAATCTTCTACAAAATGCTCTTTAAATAATAAGAATAAGATAGCAACTAATGCAGCTCCAACATTGTATGCAGCGGTGATAATTGCACTAGTCATTATTTTCTTATCATTCGGTATAAACTTAGCCACAAATGAGTTTATAAATACAATTATCATTGATCCTCCAAATGCCATAATCATCCTAGAGAATGTATATAACCAGTAATTGTGGGTAAATATAGCAAAGAATGAAAAACATAGACAAAATAATGCTAATATTGCAGCTTTTTTCGGATGTAGCTTAATTAATATAAAAGCAGCAAGTAAATTAGCTATAATTCTTGCTATAGTTATAGTATAGTTTACAACTTCAGATATTATCGGAGAAACCTTTTCTCCATTAAAATAGTGATCTGTAATTTGCTTTGATAAGTTTGATCCTGCCACCCAGTTAGTAGCAAATACTACATATGCAGTAATTAGGATAGCAAACATAATAATTCCTTGCTTTCGCGTAGGTGAATTTGCAGATAATTCCATTTTGATACCTCTTTTTTAAAATTTCATTAATACAACAACTTACTGTTATAATACTGATTTCCTTTTTCAATTATAGTTTAATATAAAATATATGAAAATGCAAGAAAAACCTAATTATTGCAGTACGTTTTCATTAATTTTTCCAAAATAAAAAAAGATTAATATAGAATTAATCTTTCTTTCTAAATAAATTTTTTAGTGACAAGATAGGTTTATTTCTAACTATCTTTTCATTTCCAATGAATTCTCTCATTTCTTTTAAACATTTCCCTGAATTTTTTACAATAAAGTTAAAACTTCCTGCACTTTTAGTATCTATAAAAAATCCTCTGATATATTTATCTCTAAAAAACATTTGTGCTCTGACTTTATCTATTTCTGACCAGGGTATCTGAATATAATCTTCAGGATTTCTATGATTATAAAATTCAAATGCCTTATCTCCTACCATAACATCTCCGTGCTTATTTCCAATTGAACCTGTAAGGCAATTAGCTTTTGTCGTATATACTACTTTGGTATTCATAGACATCACCATCAGTCTCACCTCCTATAGCTTTTCCATAATTAATTTTAAAAAAGGAAGTTGAGATCATTTCGACTCAACTTCCTAAACTTTATTACATTACACCAGCTACATGAGCAATTACACCTAAAGCAAATAATCCGAAGATTATTACTACTGGGCTTACTTTACGTTTTAATAACCACATACAAACAAATGTTAATAATAACGCTGCAAATCCAGGAATAAGTTGGTTTAAGTTATCTTGTAATGTTATAACTTTTTCTGGTGCTAATGAGAATTTACCACTTGTTGCTTTTGTAACAATATCTTGTAATACTTCACCAGTAATGTGTGTGCCTTTTTCTGGGAAATGAATAAATGCTTTTTCATCTAACGGTACTTTAGAAACAACTAATGGGAAGCTGATGTTAGTCCAACGTTGAACTAAGATACCCATTACGAACATACCAAGGATTGAAGCTCCTTTTGTAATTGTTTGTAAGATACCACCTGAAAGGTCACTTGTAATTTCAGAACCTTTTTTATAACCAAATTCTTGTGTATACCATAAGAATCCAATACGGATTA
>CAURVX010000009.1:0-34057 GCA_963528605.1 uncultured Gemella sp. | reverse complement strand
TATAGCATAGCTTCCTCCTAATTTTTAAAATCAACCGAATTTGACAAAGAACCAATTTAATATATTCGAAAATCTATCTAAGATATTTTGAATGTTATCTCTTTATCGATTATTATTTGGATATTCAGGGTGAACTTACTATATCTTAATACGCAGGTCTTGCATAACCTTTAATGTAGCTAGAATTCCAGTTATATGTTTTTCTGTTTACTTTTGTATTCGCAGTGCTTCCTGCATATAATGCAGAGTTACCTTCGATAGTAGTGATTACACCATTATTTACTGATTCAACGATACCGATGTGGTCTGCCCAACCTCCACCGTCCCAGTCAAATGTAACGATGTCCCCAACTTTAGGTTGAGTTCTTCCTTGCCAAATACCTTTTTTCTCCATGATACCGATGTGACGTTGAACACCACATTCTCTACCGATAAGATCACTTAGTCCTGCTTGTTGGAATACTGTTGTAACGAAAATATCACACCAGTCATCATCATACGTCGCAGTATATCCTACTGGTTTTGGATCTACAGAGTTATACGCATCAACGATTTTCTTGTGTTCTCTTGTTCCAGTTTCAACACCCATATATTTACGAGCAATATCAAGAACTTTATTTAGGTTAGTGTTGTTAGCTGGATTTTGAACCCAAGCTCCATTGCTTCCGACGAAATAACGGTTGTTGTCTACCCATTTATTTATAGCCATTTTACCATCAGCTTCTAGCCAATAGTTTCCTGCCCAAGCATTTTTAACCATTTGACCTTGGTCATTAAAGTAGTACCAAGTACTTCCACTCTTAACCCAACCAGTATGTTTACCTGTTGGAACTGGATCTTCTTTTTTCTTATCTTTATCCCAAGCTCCATTGCTTCCAACATAGTAACGTCCATTATCTACCCATGCGTTAGTAACCATCTTACCATCCGCACCTAACCAGTAGTTTCCTGCCCATTTATTACGAGCTAATGAACCATCTTCATTGTAATAATACCAAACGTTGTTTTCTTTTTTCCAACCTTGTTTTTTCTCTTCTGGTTTTTTATCTTCTTTTTTCTTATCTTTTTCCCAAACTCCATTGGCACCTACATAATAACGATCGTTGTCTACCCATGAGTTTGTCGCCATTTTACCGTCAGATCCTAGCCAATAACTTCCAAGCCAAGCGTTTTTAACCATTTGACCTTCGTGGTAATAGTACCATGAGTTACCTTCTTTTTTCCAACCTTGTTTTTTCTCTTCTGGTTTTTTAGCATTTTTATCCCAAACTCCATCAACACCAACATAATAACGGCCATTATCTACCCATGAGCTTGTCGCCATCTTACCATCAGAACCTAACCAGTAGTTTCCTTGCCAAGCGTTTCTAACCATGATTCCTTGGTTATAGTAGTACCAAGTGCTACCTTCTTTTACCCAACCGTTTTTCTTCTCAACTGGTTTTGGAGCTTCTTGTTTTTTAGCATTTTTATCCCAAACTCCATTAGCACCTACATAGTAACGTCCTCCGTCTACCCATGTATTTGTTGCCATTCTACCATCAGAACCTAGCCAGTAGCTTCCTACCCAAGCGTTTCTAACGATATTCCCTTGGTAATAATAGTTCCATGCTGAACCATTTTGAACCCAACCTTGAGCTGCGTGTGCTTCAGTACCTGCTACTGTATTTACTGCGATCGGTGTAGCTAATACCGTCAGTACTCCTAATCCTAATTTCCATTTATTTTTTCTCATAATAGACTTCCTACTCCTTGCTCATATTATCATACATTCATGCATTTTCTATTATACCATTAAGCCAGCCCTTTAGATATTACAAGTTAGTTACAAATATAGGGAGTGACTCAAAAATCGTGATTTCGAAGAAATCGATTTTGTCGAGTCACCCCCGCACAGTTTATTAGATATCTAAAAAGCTTTTATAAAGCGAATTTAGATATCAATAAACCACTGCGTCTATGAGTTATCATATACACTTTGTTCAAATTTAGGACTTTTTGGTCAACACCTTTATGATATAATACTTTATTCTTTATAATATTCTTTCTTCCAACTAAAACCTTTAACTAATCCAACTAAAGTTCCTAAACCATAACTGAAGTGCACTAAGAATAGTAAAATTGGAATTAACAGCACCATTGCATTGAACTTATTATTAATAATAGTCATCAATGTAACGAGAATTGTGAATAAGCCATAAGCTACCGCAATAAGTACAGCGAATAACTTCGTTAATGGCAACATCAATAAACTAAAAATTATCCCTAAAACAAATACAAAAGGAACAAAATGGAAGATAGAGAAGGCCTTAGGATGAACATGACTTACCTTACCAATCCAATATCCATTTGAATATTTTTGTTTTAACATTCTATTTACTGTAGGTCTGGTATATTGATACGATAATATATCATTGCTATAACGAATCTTATATCCATTTTTTCTAATTCGATAGTGCAGTTCATTATCTTCAACACGACCTACTTTTTCATCCAATAGTCCAATCTTATCAAATATTTCCTTTTTATACATTCCTTGAAAAACTGAACTTACATAACGTTTAGAAGTTTGTTTACGATAATTCGCTATCCCACTACCAAACATATTTTCCTCGACTAACAATAATGTCTTACTTAAATTATCTTCATTATCTATAATATTCGGGCGTGGTCCTCCGCAAACATCTTCTCCACTCTCTATAACTTTAACATTATTCTCAATAAAATTCTGAGTAATATGTGAATGACAATCCACCTTAAGGATACATTCTCCTCTTGCAGCTTTTATACCCACATTCATACCAGCTGACAATATTACCTTAGGATTTTTCAACAGTACTACATCGTAAAAATCATGATTACTAGCTTTAAAATCCTCTAATATTTCCCAGCTTTTATCTTTCGACATTCCATCTATAAATATTAATTCTATCTTGCTGTGATCATATGTCTGGTTCTTAAAATCTTCTATTAATCTTGGTAAAAACTTTTCCTCATTTAAAAGTCCTATTACAATCGAAACTAACATAATTATCTCCTTTATCAAAAAGGAAGCTAGATTAACATTCTAATCTAGCCCATCCTTTCTTATCTATCTTTTCTTCCTAATTTTTCAT
Organism: uncultured Gemella sp.; assembly: GCA_963528605.1. Lineage (GTDB taxonomy): Bacteria > Bacillota > Bacilli > Staphylococcales > Gemellaceae > Gemella. The sequence continues at coordinate 30,941 of CAURVX010000009.1, read as the reverse complement.
TAGCGCTGAACATTATACTCGCGATAGACTCACCCCAATATGGTGCAGTCGCGTAGTTAACATTCATACCGCTTGCTTTGTTTCCTAAGTATGCTCCGTTAGCCGGATATCCAGAATTGTGTAGGTACTTAGAATTAATCCAACGTGCAGCACCTAAAATACCACTATCTACATCATCAAATTTAGTCGCAGACGTATACGGAGTATCGTCATATGCTGAGATTCCAAAGAAGTTATTTTTATCTTTAGCGATCTTACTTCTTCCCCATGCACTCTCTAAAGCACTGTGTGCTACTAAGTATAAAGCATTAACTCCGTATCTTTGTTCAGCCGCTTTAAATGTAGCTCCTTTACCTGCTAACTTACTATCATTAGCTCCCATTATACTATATAGTCTGTTAATATCAGCCGCAGTATAGTTCGTTCTAGATTTTAAATTAGAAAATTGGAATGGGTGATCTAATTTAAATGTTCCAAAGTTAATACCATCTGCTGAATAATATGATTTACCAACTTGCATATTAGCATTGTGATAAGCAACCATTACTTTAGTGTATGGAGAATATCTATGATAAACATATTTTCCATCACTTACGTAATCTGGGATAAATGTATCATTAGAGTCAATTGCAGTTACTTGACCAGCATTAACATAACCTGTAAGTCCAGCTACTTGAACAGGGATTCTACCATTCGCAGTAGATCTGTTATCTCTAAATAATACTGTATCTTTAGAAATATGAGATAAGATACGTCCATTCGCATCATATACAGGGATGTATAATGATTTTACTTTGTAATAACTTGAATAGTTTATACCATGTCCTGCATTTTTAACCCATGCTCCAGAGCCATCTACATAATAACGACCATTATCTACCCACGCATTAGTAGCCATTTTTCCGTCTGCACCTAACCAGTAGTTTCCTGCCCATTTATTACGAGCTAATGCTCCGTTTTCATAGTAGTACCAAGCACTTCCTTCTTTCACCCAGCCGTTCTTCTTAACTTCTGCTTTTGCTTCTTGCTTCTTAGCAGATTTATCCCATAGACCATTAGCTCCTACGTAATAACGTCCATTATCTACCCATGAGCTTGTTGCCATCTTACCATCAGAACCTAACCAGTAGCTTCCTACCCATGCATTTTTAGTAATTTGACCTTGGTAGTAGAAGTACCATGCGTTACCTTCTTTTACCCAACCTTGTTTCTTCTCTACAGGTTTCGCCGCTTCTGGTTTCTTAGCATCTTTTACCCATGCTCCATTAGCTCCCACGTAGTAACGTCCATTTTCTACCCATGAGCTTGTTGCCATTTTTCCATCAGCACCAACCCAATACGTGTTGCTGATCCATTTGTTGCGGGCTAATGCTCCATTTTCATAGTAATACCAAGTGTTTCCTTCTTTTACCCAGCCGTTCTTTTTAACTTCTGGTTTTGACGCTTCTTGTTTCTTAACAGTTTTATCCCAAACTCCATTTGCTCCTACGTAATAACGTCCATTATCTACCCATGAACTTGTCGCCATTCTTCCATCAGCTCCTAGCCAGTAGCTTCCTATCCAAGCATTTCTAACTATATTCCCTTGGTAATAATAGTTCCACGCTGAGCCATTTTGAACCCAACCTTGTTTCTTAACTTCTGGTTTAGTTTCAGCAGGTTTTTGAGCACCTTTAACCCAAAGCCCATTACTTCCTACGTAATAGCGTCCGCCATCTACCCAAGCATTAGTCGCCATTCTTCCGTCGGCTCCTAACCAGTAGCTCCCTGACCAAGTATTTCTTACTAATGTTCCATTTTGATTGTAAAAATACCAAGAATTTCCAGTCTTAACCCAACCTTGTGCAGCTAGAACGTCACTACTAGATACTGCGTTCACAGCTATCGGTGTAGCTAATACTGTTAATACTCCTAATCCTAATTTCAGTTTATTTCTTCCCATTTTTTATAGCCCTCTTTACTCATTGTTATGCATTGATAATTATACCATAGTTAAGCTATTTTTAGGGTTACAATTAGGTTATTTTTTATTACATCTATATTACAAATAAGCAAGAAATATTATTCCTTAATCAGAACACTAAAAAAGAATGGAGATTAATTCTCGCATTCTTCTTTCAGTATTTCTTCTAATTTGTTATAGTCTTTAACACTATCAATTTCATAGATGCTATTAGGTTCTAATTCTTCCACATAAACATCTAGTTTCTCGATATTATCTTTAACCATATTATCCCAGTACAAGTTCATGAACTCATTACTCTCATAAGCTTTATCGATAAAACTCACGATTTTCTCTGCAGTTTCTTTATCCCAGAAAGATACCCCACTAAGGATTCTTCCAGCTTTACTATCTACGATAATATCTTGAACTTTATAATCATCACCGTAGATTAAGAACCATTCATTCTCACAATCTTCACGGTAAACGCTGAAATATGTTGAACGAGCGATATCAGCTCTAAACATATTCTTGAATAAATAGTTATCAGCATCGATTACATAGCTATCTGCTAATTTTTCCTTAACTAAGTATAATGAGTAGAAATTGTTATACTCAGCGTATTTATCATTGAACACTAGTTCTACATTATACTTTTCTTTTAAATAATCAAATTGTTCATGTAAGTATCCAACAACGACGATTATTTCATCTATTCCCTTTTCTTTTAAAAATTCTATTTGGTACTCCACAAGTGGCTTGTCTTTAACCTTTATCAAAGCCTTTGGAGTATTATCTGTCATCGGTCTAAGACGTGTTCCTAAACCTGCAGCTAATATAATTGCTTTCATTATCTATTTGTTACTCCTCTCTAACAATAACATAAACACCTAATATGATAATAATAGATGTAACTACTAATTGTAAATTCACCTCTAATGCGACAAAAATCATCGAGAATAATATTGTCCAAACAACATAGCTGACATTAAGTCCTGTTGCCTTCGCTGGTTCTAATCTATTAATAGCCATATAGTACAATATGTAAGATACCATATTACTAACTACGAAGAATACGATAAGACCCCCGAATTTCACATCAAGATTAGTCTCAATTCCTAATCCGTTAAATGAGATTATTACTAAATACGCTAAAAATGATGTCATCTGACGAATTAATAAAGTCTCAAGCTCATTTAAGTTGTTTTTCATCGCATATGAACTAAGAACACTCTCACTACCCCAAGCAACCGCACAGATTAATGCAAACATAAACCCAAGATAAAATGATTCAACCTGCTCACTCTTATAACTTTGAATAAAAATACCAACAATAATAAGCGCAATCCCTAAAATTGTTTTTGATGAAACTTTATTTTTTAAAAATATAACGGCTAGTATCACCGACACAGCAGGATAAATCGCTGTAATCGAAGATGTCAAACCACTTCCTATATACTTCACCGCATATAGATTACACTGCATTCCAATAGGTCCCGCAAGCAGCGCACCTACAATAACACTGACACTTTTTATATTCGTAAAAATCTTGAAATTAATTCTTTTATACTTAACTAAAATAATCGCCAGCAAAACAAAAATACTAATAAAATCGTGGACAAACGCAACCGCAAAAGGCGAAATATTATAAAGTGAAAATATATACGCACTAATCGCAAGCCCAAGCCCCCAGAACATACCAGATAGAAGTCCTGCTGAGACACCTATTTTATTTTTCATAACTTTCTACATACTCCTTCAAATTCTTAACCGCTCTTAAGTATCTGTCTTTTCCGTAAGATCCAAAGTCTGCACCTTGTTCTTCTTTATAAATAGTCCACAGACTCCATAAGAAGTCCTGTAATATTTTATAAATCATAATCTTAGCCACGCTAACTGGCGTATCTTCACTGAAATACGCTTTAAAGAATTCTCCTTCTTCAGCTTTTCTGAAGTTAGACTCTAAGAAAAGCGCCGCTAAATCCCACATAGGATCATTCATCGCAGAATATTCCCAGTCAATAAGGTAAACACGACCATTCTCATCTTCGATGAAATTCTCAGGTACAAGATCAATATGACAAGATTTTCTATCAACACCAATCTCTTCTAAGTGATTTTGCAGAGAAAATACCTTCTCCCTTATCTTCTCATAATAAGGATAACTGATATTGCCTTCAATCAGATTTTCATATTTTCTTATCTCATCGAAGACTCTAAAATCACCTTCAAGAACCTTCCCAGAACTATGTACTTTTTTTAGAATGTTCGCAACTGCTTCTTTCTTCGCTTTTAGGTAATGCGCATCAAAAGTCGTTGCATTTTCAATATATTCATTTACTTTTATTCCAGATTCAATATCAAAGATATAGTTTTTTACATCCAAACCTAAATCAGCAAGATTCGCAAGATTATTCTTCTCCGCAACCCTATTGATCAGCTTATCAGTCCCTTTACCAAAGAACTTAACTATATACTTGTTACTCGTAGTCTCAACTAGGTAATTACTATTTGTCATACCGCCTAGTTGTTCTACTTTTACCACTTCCTCAGATTCAGTAAGTAGTTTTTCTATTTTACTTTTTATTAGTTGTTTCAATGTAAAGCCTCTTTTCTACATTACAATATTACTTACCATTATAACATAAAATAAAATAACTCATAGCTTTTTTACTATAATTTTTCATTGATAACAAAAAAGAGAATGACTCAAAAATCATGATTTTTGAAAAAACGATTTTGTTGAGACACCCTCTGATCCTATTTCTAAAATATATTAAACAACTTTCATAATGTTCTTTTCAATAATAATTATTAATTTTTTTATATAATACGCAGAAACAATACTAATAAATAATACCACAACTGTATAAAGTACATCATTTACATTTGATGAAACAAAAAACTTACCAATATAATGCATAACTAAGCCATGAATCATATATATTTCAAACGATATACTACCTAAAAAATCAAGATATTTATTCGAAAAGTTGAGTTTATTTGTCAACAGTAAGAAATAAACTACAAAAACCATCGTGCATAAGTTTCCAACTATTCCATAATAAACATATTTATTTGTAATCCCAATACTTTTCATAATATCTTCATAATGATGAAATGCGTACATTAGTATACTAAATGAAACGAGAAAAATAAAATAATTCTTCTCTATAAACTTATCTATAGAAACCCTGTTTTTCATCCAAAATATACCTAATAAAAATGCCATTATACTAACATATTCCCAATCTCCATGACCTTGATATGCTTTCCAAAAAATATAAACTAATGTCAGAAATACTAGTTTATATTCAGCTATTTTTGAATCTTTCCTCACAAAAGAAACATAGAAAATAACATATAAAACTATTATACTGTTTATAAACCAACCATTGTAAATAATATTGCTGTGATCTTTCCAGAATGATAAGAAAAAGTCTATATTAACTACTTCGCCTAATGTCGCTCTATAAATAACATAAATGACTATAAAAACAAAAAAAGGTATAAATATTCTAACCAATCTTTTCTTTAAGAAATTCTCCATATAAGTTGCGTTGTTACTATACTGGAAATACAGTCCATAACCAGACAGAAAGAAAAACAATGCAACGATATATCGTCCCATGTATTCAAAATTTGAAAAATTTTCACCAGTTGTAACTTTTTGAGAAATATGGTGAAAAATTATAAGTAAAGCCAAGAGTCCCTTTAGTGATTTAGTTGATTTATTACTTAAATAATCGACATCTGTTTTCGGTATAAGATAAACAAATAATGAAATTAGTAATAATATAAGAATATCCACTCTGTTCTCCTTTTTAACATCTAAAAAATATCCTTTAAATTAAAATTTATTCTATTTAAAAACAAATATAAATATTTTCTAATTCTTCATCACTTAGCATTATAACATAAAATGTAAAAATTCATAGAAATAATATTACTATTTTTAATATTACAACATAAAAAGGTGACTCAGAAAACCATCTTAATAAATTTTCATGAATCACCTAAATTATTTTTATTCTATTATATCTCCCACTTAAACACCGTCTTAAAGGCTGTATTTAAGTCCGTTGCGAACACCCTGTGAATATCTTTAATATTTCTCACAGGTTGCTCGAGTTCAATAATGTTCTTGAATCTTCTTTCGAATTTCTTATTACTAATCATCTCGATAGCTTTTTCAAAATCGATTCTACCTGAACGCGATGACCCTATTAGTGTTAGTCCTTTTTCTAAGATATCACGTGTATTGATATTTACCTTATATTCACTAACTCCCATTAGTACTAAACTTCCCTGTGGTTTGATGTATTTGATTAAGTCGTTTATCGCATAACCACTACCATCTCCACCACAGCATTCTACACCGTGATCAAAAGTTAAGTCTTCAGGTATATCATCAGTAATATATCTTTCTTTTGCGAAACTGAATAGTTCTAGCTTCTCCCAGTGACGACCTATTACGATTATCTCACACTCTGGCAGAGTATAGTTTATTATGTTCGCCATAACATAAGCAAGGCTCCCATCACCGATTATTGCTATTCTTTCTTTTCTACTATGTGAGTTTTTTAGGAATCTGTCCATTGCGTGCATACCGACACTTATAAACTCTGTAATAGCCGCAACAGAGTCTTCCACTCCATCATAAGCTACCACTCTATCTTTAGGTAAAGCTACGAACTCTCTCATAAAACCATCGAAACCACTTGATAAGAAGTGTGTCCCTGGCATGTAGTTTTCATAGAATTCTTCACCACCTTGTCTTGGTGGTTGGTTAGGTATCATTACTACCTTTTGTCCAACTTTATATGTTCCTGTAGGATCTGCTATTACTATCCCTACACATTCGTGAATAAGAGCCATAGGTAGTTTTTTAGCTAGTACCTTAGGATCTCTTTTCCCTTGATAGTATCTTTGGTCTGCGTGACATAATGCCATATAGTTTGGACGGATGATGATTTTATCACCATCATTTATGTTCTCTTCGTTGTATTTTACATTAATAAATTTCGGTTTAATTAATTGATATATTTGGTTTATCATATTACTCGTCCTCTAGCATACTCTTAGCTATCTTAAGGTCAGTTACTGTAGTTATTTTGATGTTAGAGTATTCTCCCTTAGCTAGTGCTACTTTTTTCCCTTTTATAACGAATATCTTACATGCATCTGTAAGTATTTGTTTCTCTTCTTTGTCTAATGAGTTATACAGATTTAAGAAATCTAAACATTTGAAACTTTGAGGTGTTTGACCTTGGTAGTAGTGAGCTCTGTTTGGAATGTTTGAAATGTATTCTCCGTTAGTACTTTCTACGATTGTATCTACTGCTTCTACTACTGTATCTACTGCATCACTTTCTTTAGCTAGACGTATGTTGTCTTTAATAATTCTAAGTGTAATGAATGGTCGAACTGAATCGTGAGTTACGATAATATCGTCGTCAGTTAAAGGTTTGTATTCATTAATTCTATTAATGATATTTTCAATTGTTGTATTTCTATCAACACCACCAGATGTAATAATGATTCTATCAGTAAACGCTGAAACATATTGTTCAACTAAGTCTTCAGCATGAGATACCCAATCTTCATGAACACCGACCACGATTTTTTCGATTTCAGGTTCTAATAAGAACTTTTCAATCGTGTGAATAAGTATAGGCTTTTTACCTAATTCTAGGAATTGTTTTGGCATGTTGCTTATCCCCATTCTAGTTCCTGTTCCACCAGCTAATATTCCTGCGTATATCATTTTCTCGCTCCTTTTAAATACTATTTTTTCAATATATTATCTATTTTATTATATCATATAAAAACAATAAACTTCAAAAATCTTCTATTAAACCTATAATTTTAAGCTAATGAATTGAAAATATGATATAATGTAAAATAGAATTTTAGAAAGGATTTCCTTTAAATGAAAAGCATAAAAGTTAATGCATTAGCAAGTTTAATGGTTAACGTTCTAAACATAGTTTTCCCATTAATCACTAATCCTTACTTAACTAGAATACTTAGTAAATCTAACTACAGTTATTTCAATACAGCAAATACATGGGCTAGCTTTGTAATACCACTTGCTGCATTCGGAATATATAACTACGGTATTAGATCAATAAGTAAAGTAAAAGACGATAAAAACAAAATTAACTACGTATTTTCAAAACTATTCTATATATCAGTAGTAACCTCAATTGCGATAACTGCTCTATATTTTATATTTATCAGCGTCGGCACACATGATACTGAAAATTTAAAAATCTTATACTATATACTTGGAATTCAAGCCTTATTCCAATTTTTAAATATTGAATGGATGAACGAAGCATACGAAAACTACACATTCATTCTCTATAAAACTTTATTTATTAGAATCGCAATGTTAGTATCAATCTTCGCATTTGTAAAAACAGAAGATGACATTATACCCTATGCAATTATAATGAGTGCTACTACAATCTTAAACTATCTACTAAGTTTCTTATGGATAAAAAGAGAAGTTTCATTTGTTAAAATTGATATAAAGGACTTATTGACATCTACAAAAGCACTAACTACTATGTTATTATTAGCAAACGCTAATATGCTTTATACACTGCTTGATAGAATGTTTATAACAAAAAGTCCAGATGAAAATTATATATCATACTATACTATCGCATCGAGCATAGTAATGCTTATCGCAGGTGTGCTTAGTGGAGCCCTAAATGTCAGTCTTCCTAGATTAGGTTATTACTTAGGAAGAAAAGATCAAGATTCTTATGAATATTTAATCAGACAGGGATCTTCCCTATTCTTCTTCCTGATGATACCAACCAGTATCGGGATAATGATTCTAGGAACATATGCAACTGTTATTTATTCATCAGATAAATATTTAGAGGCAGGAATAGTAACGAGTATATTTGCGATTAGAACCATTATTTGGGCTATTGAGATGATACTAGGAAAGCAAATTATATTCATCAATGATTTCGAAAATAAATTGACTTCATTTTACTTTATCGGCGGTGGATTAAATGTAGTGTTAAATTCAACATTATACTTCTGTAATGTTTTCAAACCAGAATACTATATTGGAACAACAATACTTGCCGAAGGTTTAGTGGTATTACTCGAAATACAGTTCATTAGAAAACATAAACTGATAAACTTATCAGCCGTATTTTCTTCACTTTACAAATACCTTGTAGTATCACTTGGCTTTATTCCAATATACTTCATTACAAAATTTGCATTCCATGTTGATTCTTATGAAATAACATTAAACATGCTTATTATGGTCTGCACAGTTATAGCAATCTGTGGAATTTATTATTTAGTTGTTCTAACAATCTTAAAAGATTCAACAATAAACTATGCGATAAATATGGTAAAAGGTAAAATTAAAAAGAGTTAGAGATTTATTCTTCTAACTCTTTTTATATTATTTATACATTCTCAAAATCACGATGCTTTCTTATTAAAAAATATTTGTTCTCTTATCTGTTTTATTGGTATGTTAAAAATATTATGCGATAGTATGATACTCAATAATACTGCTATTAATAGAAATGCCAGTTTCCCACTAACTCCATAATTAAATATATTAGAGATATTAAATACTTTATTCAAAATATAATATATATGCATATGCCAAAAATATACATTTATAGAATTTTTCCCCATATCTGTAATTAAAAACATTCTTCGATTAGGCATCAACATTATAAGAGCAAAGCACATTCCAAAAGATATGGTATAGCTAGCTAACCTTACTAATGGAGCGTAACTCATTATCCTTGGAAAAAACGGATTTCTCCCTGTAAACAGATATCTTAGCCCATACACTCTATCTACTTCATAAATACATAATCCTAACCAAACTAAAACTATAACTCCTGCTAAGAATTTATATTTAGAATTTTTATCTTTGAAACGTACTATATCAACATTTTGTAATAACACCCCACTCAAAAAGAATGGGAAAAATATTATTATTCTTGATAAATATAAGAAATCTCCTATTCCTGGATCATATCCTACAAAACAAGCCAATACAATCGAAAACACTAAAATATATTCCTTGTTCTGTTTCTCAATTATTTTTAAAATTACTATATATGCCGCTAAAGCAAACATAAACCATGAAAGCCCACCATCCCATAACAGGAAAAATTCAACTTTTATAGTCCCTAGTAATCTTTCCACAACCGCTGAAACTATCTTATAAGCAAAACCAATACTCATAAAAAATATTACTTTACTTGTAATATCTTTATTTTTAAACATCAGTCCCGATATAAAAATAAAAAGTGGTATATGAAATGAATAGACAAATAGAAATATACTATCATATATATTAGATACATCGGTAAATTGATCCGCAAAGTGCCCAATAATCACACAAGTTACAAGGAAAAATTTTAAATTGTCCCATAATGCTATCCTATTTCCCATAATACTTTCTCCTAGATTTAGTTTACTTATCTTTTCTCAATACAACCTCTGCTAGCTCTGCATTCCCGCTCTTATAAATCGGATTTTCTTTCCAATTATAGTTAGTATTAGGAGTTTTAAAATCTTCTCCATATAAAGTTCTTAAATACTCCTCTGTATTAGCTGGAACTTTTACTTTTAGATTTTTAAAATCACATTTTTTTAAACCAGAAAATGGAATTTCATAGTGGTAAACCTCATATCGGGTAGGATTTCCCAATGCATTTGTCATGAAAAATATTGTATCAGAAGATACTCTATCATTCTCCTTATTATAGATAATAAAATCTACATTAAGTCCTTTAAAGCTGTAAGATAATTCAACTAAATCTTTATCAAAATAAAACTCTTTTGTTCGTTTAAAACCATTTTTAGCAAGCTGTTTTTCTATAGCTTCAAATTCTTCTAAACTTGAAACTTGAACTCCGAAATCCATGTCTAAATCATGACTTATAAAATCATTTTCTCGGTAATACCCCAATAATGTTCCAAAATCTAACCAAATATTATATTTCTTTAACTCAGGACTATAAACAATAGTCAATATTTGCTCAAAGTTTTCTTTTAGTAAATTACTTCTCTTAGAATCTAACTCAATATTTGCTTTTTCATTAAATTTTTTTATTAGAGGAAAGTTTTTAACCACATCTTTCTTATCACCTAAAAAGCTAGCTAAACTCCTCTTAAGCCATTGCAACATACTAGTTCTCCTTCTTAATATACGCTACAAAATCATCATGCTGTATTCTTTTTTCTAATGGAGGAATCTCCATATAATCCGAACCATAAATTGTAGTTAAAATATGGTCATAATCTTTTGGTATATTATATACTCTATCCTCAAATTTACATTCAATTACTTCATCTAACGACTTAACATCTATCTTAGTACTATATTTTTTAGATTCCATCAGATAGTCAATATACTCACTATTAACAGGCACTCTAGAACAATCATTTAATTTTTTATTCCATGTTTTCACTCTTGTTAGTCTGAACACAACTAGCATTAGATAGCGAATAATATTTTTAATACCCGCTTCTTTATTTCTTATTCCATATAAAGTGTATACAGATAGTCTACGATACATATCTAATTTTGTTATTTCTTTATTTACATCTTTATAGTCATCAAAAGGAAAAACATCTACGCAGATACCTAATTCTATATCATTTTGTATATAGTTATTTTCATAAACAGTTCTACTATCATAGACTCTGTAAAATGGATAAGGGTACCTAGAATCATTTTCCCAAGAAACAACCTTATAAACACTATTATTATCTTCTGAAATTGCTTGATATAATTTATCATATTCATCTCTCTTTAAAGCAATATCCAAATCATCATCCCATGGAATAAATCCTTTATGCCTAACTGCACCCAACAAACTTCCATATGCTAATGAATAATTAATACCTTTTTCTTTACAAATATTATGAATATAATCCATAACTCCTAATTCTGCTTCTTTAATTTCATCAATATCTAATTTTTTAAAATTACTTTTATCTGTACTCACTATAGAATAGAAATAACCTGCCATTAAAAATAAGATGGTACCTAACAATGAAATTCCATAAAATGTAGAACTTAAGAATAAATTAGATACTAATATTACTACCAATATCATAAACATTGATAATAAATCTTTATTAACTAAATCCTCTTTTTTATCCCTAAATAGTCGTTTTACCATTGACACAAAGAATGATAAAACAAATATTCCCATCGAGATAAATCCTGCTAATCCATTGTAAAATAGGATTTCTAAATACCCATTATGAGTAAGATAATGCTCTTTTATTATATACTCTTCAGGATTAATTTTTTTACCTATTTCATACCAGTTTCCACCTGAATAACCAAAGATAGGTTTTTTAGGTACAAAAGATGCCGTAGATTTCCAAATTGCAAATCTATTATTGGAAATATTCTCTTCACTTGTATCTGTTCTTTCAAGAGAAAGATTGTTATCTTTATTTTCTAACTTTTTATCCTGAGCCTCTAATCTTTCTTTATTATAATGTAAATATTGCTCACTAGTGAAATTAACAGCTTTATAACTAAATAATACAACTACTATCGCCAATACTACTTTAAATAGTGATCTGATATTTCCTTTTTGATAAAACATCACTATTGAATATATAACAGCCGCTATCATCATACAGATAAACGCAGTTCTTGATCCTGATAATACTATATAAATAAAATTCAATGCAATAACAACTATACCGATAAATCTATATACTTTCTCAAAACTACATATTTTAAGAACTAAAAATATAATTACGATTAACGAAATTAATGAAAGATAGTTAGGACTTGCTAAAATCCCAAATAATCTAGACTCTACAAATCCCTGTCTAATATATAGTCCTTTATAGTCATGTACTCTATAACCTTTTAATAATACGAATTGAATTAATGATACTAATACTCCAAAAGTATTAAGTACAGTAACTGTATAGAAAAAGTAATCATATATTTTTTTACCCTCTTCTCTAGTAACTCCCGTAAATATGGGGAATACAGTTAGGAAATAAATATAAAATATTAATGCATTTTTTATATTTGTAGAATAACCATAAGATATCACTAGAATGCTAGTAATAATATTAAAAGCAAAAAATAGTAATAGATACTCTATTGTTTTTATCTTTAGATATACTTTCTTAATAACTAAGTTATACGTTGCTAAAAGAATTCCAAGTAATGTCATTCCCCCTGCAACAACCTTGTTAGCTGAGATAAATTGTAGTGGCACTATTAGACCACACATACAATAAACAGCAACTATTAAAATAAATGCCAGATTTATTTTAAAATAATTTTTTTCTATTAGTTTTAACATACTCTAATTAATATCCTCTCTTCTCTATTATTTTTCTATATAGATTTCTATTCAATAATAAAGCAACAAATCCAATTTTTCTACCTTTTGTAAATAATGAATCTGTTAAAATACTCTTACTATGATCTTTTAAATACGATATTAACTTATTTTCTAATTTTTTATCATTATATTCTTTATCTAACAATAACCTATCTAATACATAGAAATACGCCCAATTCATTCTCATCTGAGCTACTTCTTTTAAATCAGGATATTTCTCTAAGATAATCTCTTTATTCTGTTCATAAGCTTCTATTACATTTAAAAACTTAAGCGAAAATTTTTGGGTAGTAATGCTATTTTCTCTATGTACATAGTAGTATTTTTTCTCATTAGTTGCTACTATTTTATTACACTTATCTAATAACTTTATCATAATAAATGCATCTTCAGCGATTTTCCCAATTTCAAATTTCAACTCTGAAAATAAACTCTTTTTATATAATTTATTAACAGCTGTCACGGATAATATCTTGGCTTCCATAACCATTTTAATAGCTTCTTGAGAACTAAGCTCCCACATTTCTTTATCAACTACTTGAGCCTCAGGAATATTATTATAGACATCATAATGTCCACACATAGATAAATCTGCGTTTGCAGATTTTAGATTATTTATCAGCAGTTCATACATATCTTCATCTATGTAATCATCACTATCTATAAATCCGATTAACTCCGCTTTCGCTTTATCAACACCAACATTTCTCGCATCAGACAATCCACCATTCTTCTTATGAATAACCCTTATTCTACCGTCTTTCTTCGCAAGTTCATCACAAAGTTGTCCACTGTTATCAGTAGATCCATCATTAACTAGAATAATTTCTAGGTTTTTATAAGTTTGATTGATTATTGAATCAACACAACGTTCTAAGTATTGCTCTACATTGTATACCGGTACTATTACACTAATTTTTTCGTCCATAATATTCCCCTTTATACTTAAGATAACTATTTTCCATATCCGCTATAACTGCATCATGATGTGGTACTTGTTTTTCTTTTGGTGGTGGTGTCATATAATCACCAAATGCTGTTTTCAGATAAATATCATATCCTACAGGTATCGGCATTTTAGTATTTTCAAAATCTATAAAGACATTATCTTCAAATGCTTCAATCGGATATTTTTTCTTCATATATCCTGGACCTGTACAAAGTTCAGTAATCCCATCACTTTCTTCAAGCGTATATTTCATCATTTCTTTTTCAGCTTTTTTCCAGATTTTATAACGTAATTTACTCGGTGTTAAACCTAACAGGATAGTACTACCCCATTTCATAATTGCACCATGTTTTTCAGGGATAGTTTGAGCACAGAATAGTGAATAAATCAGTGCCCAACGAACTTGTTTTTTCCTATCCGCTTCATTTTTAGGATAATAGTCCAAAGGAATAACATCTAAAGCTAAACCATGCGGCATATCTAAATCCTGTTGATATGGTTTTATACATGTTGTTTTTCTATCACGAATCGTGATAAATAAGTTTCTATCAACAAAGTCGCTATCACTTTTTGATAAGAAATATTGTTCTTTAGCATACTTTCTCCAAAGTTCTGGAAGTTTTTCATAGTCTTTTCTAGGCATGAGAAAATCTAAATCATCATCCCAGGGGATAAATCCTTTATTACGAAGTCCACCAATAGCTCCACCACCACAAAGATAACAAAGTAAGTCATGTTTTTTACAAAATTCTACAAAATACTCAGCCATTTCTAAGCTCTTATTTTGTATTTCTTTTAAACTACTCACCTACTACAATACCTCCGTTCTTAAATTTTTTATTCTATTTTTCATCATCAATCTCTTTCCTATTTAAATATTTACCAATAAATAATCCTAAATAGTATTTTATATCAACGGTATTAAAGTATCCACCATTCAGTTCATTAATACTTAAGTTCTCATATATTTCATAAATATACTCCATATTATTACAAATAAATTTAGCCTTTTCCCTATTAGTTTTCGAGGCTCTGTCTTCCGTTGCATTCAATATAATAAATCGTAATATACCTATTAATAAATCTGTGAATTCAACACCTATTTCTATATTTTTCTTTACTAATTTACTTTCAATTATCTTATACGACTTATTTCTATAAATTGAATGAATATTCAAATCTCTTTTTAAATTTGATGCTATTTTATTATTCTCATACTGAGATGAATATTCCGTATATAGCGTGACATTAATATTGGAATAGCTTCCAAAATATCTTAGAACCCCATATATTGCTCTTTCAGGTAATTTAGAGTATATCATACGCTCCAAGTAACCAGCATAAAGTGGGTGCGTTTGATAATTAGACATCTTATAAAGTATACAATTTAATCGTATATATTTTGCATATTTCGATAGCAAAACCAATAATTCTGTATAATTTTCAGTATCTTTCTTATTAAATTTTGTAAAGTGAATCTTTAATTCATTACTTCTTAATTTCCCTATTATCTTATTAAACTCTTCCAAATTATATATGTCATTTGGAATTGCCAAAGCACCCACTATTGAAACTTTATTTTTTTCATTTGTACCTGATTCATCTAAAAAGATATATAAATCATTTTTCATAAAAAGAAATCCTCCTTTTTATTTCTACTTATCGATTGACTATTCTAACATATTATGTTTTAATAATAGATGTAGATAGGTAGTTTTTTTCTATGTAGGAATAACGCCTAAAAATAATATTATGATGAAAATTCTAAGTTATCCATGTGGGTATTTAGAATTTTTTATTATATATAGCTTTAACCTACTACCTCCTCAACTATTTCCTTGAAGTTTTCAATAATAACAGCTACATCTTCATCACTTAGTCTAGTGTGTAAAGGTAATGTTATTTCTTTAACATAGTAATTATAAGCATTAGGATAGTTTTCAATAACAAATCCTAAGTTCTTATACGCAGTTAATAATGGTAATGGTTTGTAGTGAACATTACAGCTAATTCCACGTTCTGCCATCTTAGTAATTATCTCACCACGTTGTTCAAATGTAGCACCTTCAACATGAGTAATATAAAGGTGTCCACAAGATTTATAATCTTCTGAACTGTGACTTAGTGCTGTAATTCTAGTTCCTTCAAAACCTTTATTATACTGACTAATAATGTCATCACGACGTTCTAAAAGTTTAGGATAACGGTCTAATTGAACTAATCCAATAGATGCAGCAATATCCGTTAAATTGCATTTATATCCAGGAATAACAATATCATATTCCCAAGATCCTGCTTTAGTTTTAGCTAAAGCATCTTTTGTTTGACCGTGAAGAGAATATATTTGGTATTCTCTATATAACTCTTCATTATCAAAGTTTTCATTTTGTTTCCAAGTTACACTTCCACCTTCAGCTGTAGTAAAGTTCTTCACAGCGTGGAATGAGAATGTCGTAAAGTCGGCTACAGAACCAATTTTCTCACCTTTATACGTACTTCCCAAAGCATGTGCTCCATCAGCTACAACAGCCACTCTACCAAGCTTTTCTTGATATTCGCTATTGGCTTTGAATAAGTGTTTTTTGCTTTCAACTACCTCAAAAATTTTATCATAATCACATGGAATCCCTGCTAAATCAACAGGAATAACAGCTTTAGTGTTCTCAGTAATTGCATTAGCTAAAGCATCGTAATCCATCTCGTGGCTATCTTCAGCAATATCAACGATAACAGCCTTCGCCCCTACATGGTAAATCACACTACAAGAAGCAGTATAAGTCATCGCAGGAACGATAACTTCATCACCTTCACCAATTCCTAGAACACGTAACGTTAATTCTAACGCTGCAGTTGCAGAATTAAGACAAACAGTTTTCGGTGTGTTAGTAAATTCTGATAACCTTCTTTCTAATTCTTTTGTCTTAGGTCCAGTTGTAATCCAACCTGATTTTAAAGTGTCTATTACTTCATTTATTTCTCCATCACTAATATCTGGTGGAGAAAATGGTATATTATATTTTTTCATTTCAAACTCCTAATTATTAAAATTCTACTTAAAAGTATCCTAACTTTATTTAACAACCGCAAGAGCAGTTCTAATCATTATTTTAATATCATTTATAACACTGAATTCTTCAATGTACTTTAAGTTATATTTCATCTTATCTGGAAGAATTTCCTCCACATAGATTTCATCTACACTTCTTCCACTTCCTTTGAATTTCTCA
Source organism: uncultured Gemella sp. (assembly GCA_963528605.1). Taxonomy (GTDB): domain Bacteria; phylum Bacillota; class Bacilli; order Staphylococcales; family Gemellaceae; genus Gemella. Next base: position 13,430 of record CAURVX010000009.1, on the reverse strand, counting down.
ATAACTTCATCTTCATTTTTGTATTCGATACTCGCTGGAGAAGTTATCCCAGCAGGAAGAAGTAATGTTGCATTCATCTCATCAGTATACTTATCTACATATTTCGCCACTTCAGGTCTTACTCCTACAAAACTCATATCACCATTAAGTACATTAATAAGTTGAGGCAGTTCATCAAGACGTAATTTACGAAGCTTGTGTCCTACCCTACTAATACGAGGATCATTTTGTTGAGTAACAGCTGTCCCAAGTTTGTCAGCATCTTTAACCATAGTTCTAAACTTAAAGATTCTAAAAGTTCTGCCATATGTAGTTATACGCTCTTGCCTGTAAAATACAGGCCCTTCACTATCAAGTTTTATCCAAATAGCTATTCCTAAAATTATTGGTGATAAAGAAATAAGCAAAATTAATGCCAGCACCTTATCAAAAAATAATTTCAAAAATAACGATATCTTCTTCTTTTCAATCGAAGCTCTATACTTTTTTACCGTTTCTGTTTCAAATCTATTATCAATGTTCATCTTTCACCTTACTTAATTCAACTGAATATTTATAAACAGTTTCTCAAATTTATTCCATCCCTTTATTATAACATATTTCTAGTTATAACAGAAGAAATGGAAGTAAAAAAGACAACCAAATTAGGTTGCCTTAATGTTTATTTTCTTAATTATTGCATTGATTAACCATGCTAGAAAAATACTAACGATTAAAACTGAAGTTGTGAATATAATATCATTTAATCTAGATGTTTCAAAATACTTTCCAAATATTGATATCACTAATCCATGAATCATATACAACTCAAATGATACCCTACCTAAAAACAGTAAATACTTATTAGAGAAATCTATTTTTCTTACTATCAAAATAAGGTAAAATGTGAATATAACATTGTCTATATTAGCAGCAAGAGCATAACTATAATTATCTACTAAGTGGAATTTCTGCAAGATAAAACTATATTGATGAGAAACAAATAATAATACCGTTACTGACACTAAAGGGATAAAATAATATTTTTTTAATAACCTATCTATGTTTTCTTTATTTTTAGCCCATACTAATCCTAAAATAAATGGTAAGCTACTATTATACCACCAAAATCCATATCCTAGTTTTATAGCTAGAACAATATAGAAAATAATTAACACTGTATTCACTAATATCGCAATTGTTTTATCACTAAACATTCTAAATGAGATATAGAAAAATATATACATTAAAATAATGATATCAACAAACCAACCATTATATATGACTGTGCTTCCTTTCTTAAATAAATCAATAAAGAATGAGTTTGATAGCTCTTGACCATTTATTTTTCTATAGATTAAATATATACTAGAAATAAATATGAATGGAATTAAAATTTTGAATAATCTTTTAACTAAAAAACTATCTAAATAATTTTCTTTTTTTTCATTCTGTACATATAGACCATACCCCGATAAAAAGAAAAAAACTGATACTATATACGCCCCCATATAGCCAAAATTCGAAAATTCTTCTCCTGTAGTTATCCATTGTGATAAATGATGAAACACTATTCCTAAAGCTAAAAAACCTTTTAAACCCGTCGTAGATTTTACGTCTAAATAATCATTATTGACTGGTAATAAATATACAAATATTGAAATTATCAATAATATAAAAATATCCATAACTTCTCCTTCAATTTAAATGATATTTAAATTGTATCATACATTTAAATGAGGTACAATTTTAAGTATGCATTTATTATTCTTAGACACAACATAGCATATTAACCACAAAGAGCTTTAGCTCACCTAATCGGTGAACTAAAGCTCTTATTATTATATTAATTCTTTTTATAATTTCTTCCTATTCGTCTTGCAAATCGCTTATAGGCGGAAGCAACGGAACCCAAGCTCCATCATTTCCTACATAATAACGGCCACCATCCACATATCTATTAGTAACCATTCTTCCATCTGAGCCTAGCCAGTAATTCCCTGCCCACGCGTTTCTTACTGCCGAACCATTTTTATAGTAGTACCAAGATCCATCTTCTTTTTGCCATCCTGATTTATTTCCGTAGTCTTTTATCCATGCTCCGTCGTTTCCTACATAGTAACGATTGTTATCTACCCAGCTGTTTGTTACCATTCTTCCGTCTGATCCTAACCAGTAATTTCCTGCCCACGCATTTCTTACTGCCGAACCATTTTTATAGTAGTACCAAGATCCACCTTCCTTTTGCCATCCTGATTTGTTTCCATAGTCTTTTATCCATGCTCCGTCATTTCCTACGTAATAACGATTGTTATCTACCCAGCTATTTCTTACCATTCTTCCGTCTGATCCTAGCCAGTAGTTTCCTGCCCACGCGTTTCTTACTACCGAACCATTTTTATAGTAGTACCAAGATCCACCTTCTTTTTGCCATCCTGATTTGTTTCCATAATCTTTTATCCATGCTCCGTCATTTCCTACGTAGTAATGATTGTTATCTACCCAGCTGTTTGTTACCATTCTTCCGTCTGATCCTAGCCAGTAATTCCCTGCCCATGCATTTCTTACTGCCGAACCATTTTTATAGTAGTACCAAGATCCATCTTCTTTTTGCCATCCTGATTTATTTCCGTAGTCTTTTATCCATGCTCCGTCGTTTCCTACATAGTAACGATTGTTATCTACCCAGCTGTTTGTTACCATTCTTCCGTCTGATCCTAACCAGTAATTTCCTGCCCATGCATTTCTTACTGCTGATCCATTTTTATAGTAGTACCAAGCATCACCACTCTTTACCCAACCATTTTGAGCATGTTGAGTGTGTTGAGCACGTGGTTTATATTGCCCATTTGATTTACTGATTTCACATGCTATTCCATCACCATCTCTATCTAGATGTCTTGAATAACCATCTTCTCCTACTCGAATATCTCCATACCCTTGGTTCCACGCTTCTTTACAACTATGGAATGTAATCGCTTGTGCCTGTGGACTTGCTACTTCTCCTATACCTGCCACTAATGACGCAACCGCCACAATACTCAATAATTTTCTTTTTTTATTCATTAAAACGCTCTCCTTTATTTCATTACATTTACATATTACTATATATTGTATACATTTTCAAATATTATCATAAAGAGAATCTCAAATAAGTAATACGTATTTTTCAAGATTTAAGTTATCTATACAGCAAAACTCGAATCTAGATTCTCCCAGACTCGAGTTTTATTATTAAATTTACATACCGCAACGATTAATAACAGTGATTTAGTTTACATATTTAACAGAAGAGATACCTTCTTCACAACATAATTAACTTGATACCTTCTGATCTTCTCTACTTAATATTAAAATTCTTAAGCACGATACTAAATGTTGTTAGGTTGTGTAGTAATGCTAGTAAGTTCGATGGTAATACATTTATTAATCCTAAGAATATTAGTGAACTATTAATCGATACCGTACTCTTAACGTTGTTACTCATTTGTGCACGTAGTGTTCTTGAAACATCTGATAGTAATAAAAGCGAATTTAGTGAATCTGATTTTAGGACAACATCACTAATTTGTTTTGAAAGATCAGCGCTTTCACTCATAACGATACTTACGTCACTTTCTGATAATGCTGCTGAGTCATTTAGACCATCACCTATCATTAGAACTCGACGTCCCTGTTCTTTTTCACTCTTAATGTATTCAAATTTCGTAACTGGCGTCATACTTGTATGTACTTCATCAAAAGTTACATCTTTTAAAATTTTCTTAGTTCTAAGTTCATTATCCCCTGTTAAAAGAACTACCTTTTTACCTCTATTTCTAAGCTCGGTTAACACTCCACCAGCTTCATCTCTTAATGGGATATCCACACAGAAAATTGAGATTAATTTTCCTTTATATCCTAAGAATAATAGGTTATATTGTTCTTGTTTTTCGGCTATAATTTGTTCTTGCTCATCAGTAACAACTACATCTTCATCTTTTAACAATTGTCTACTTCCGATAACTACTTTCTCTCCATCGATATGAGATATTATACCTTTTGAAGCAATGTGATATAGTTCTGTATGCATCTCTTCATGCTCAATTCCATCTTCTTCCGCCTTACTTACCACAGCACTGGCAATCGGATGATAGATGTGTTCCTCTAAACACGCTCCAATTCTAAGAACTTCTTCATAAGAATATTCATAAAATGGTAGTACTTCTTGAATGTATGGTTTAGATACTGTGATTGTTCCTGTTTTATCAAAAACAAATGTATCTATATCCTCATATTTATCAAGGGTTACTGAATTTTTTACCACAATTTTTTGATCAATTAGGTTTTTTATAGTAGTTAGATATGCTACAGGCGTTGATAATTTCAATGCACATGAATAATCTACTAGTAAAAACGACATCGCCTTAGTGAATGACCTTGTAAATAAATACGTTAATCCCATAGCTAAGAAGTTGTATTTTACTATACTGTCGGCTAATTTGATATATTTGTAATGATATGTATCCTCTCTACTTTCAGAATCTTTCATGAGTTGAATTAAATGTTGGATACGACCATTAACTTGTGGATTTTCTACTTTTAGCTTAATCTCACCGTTAACAACTATCGTGTTAGAATAGACCTCATCTCCAATATTCTTCACAACCGGGAAACTTTCTCCTGTCAATGAACTTTCATCAACACTAGCTCCCCCACTCATCACAATACCATCAAATAAAATTTCATTTCCTTCTGAAACTAAAATTATATCACCTTTTTTCACCTCTGCACAAGTTACTTTTCTATTACCTTCTTCTTCAACAAGCCAGATTTCTCTATCCATAGAAGTTAGGCTTTGTTCTAGTACTTTTACAGATTTCTTCTCAGACCAGTTGTTTAGAGTTTCTCCTAATTCCAAGATGAACATAATAGAACTTGCCGTTTCACGAGCCCCCGTCGCCAATGAGACTAAGATTGCTGCAGAATCCAGTGTTTCCATGGTAACTTGCTTGCGTCCTAATAATTTTAGCGTATCTTTTAAATACCCTGATGCTTTCCACCATGTGTGAATAGCTCTAAGTGGTAACGGCACGAATAATTTAGACATCGCACGCCAAAAAATGGCATCTACAATTATTGAATAAGGACTTTCTTCAGCTACGGCAACTGGATTTTCATAACAGTCTCTTACTTTTTCTTTATCTACTAGTTTAAAGAATTCTTGTAAACAACTACTGTGTCCCTCTTTAAACATAACAACAAAAGTGTACTCATCTTGATAAAAGTCCACTTTTTGTATGTTTTCGATTTTTGATGCCTGTTCTTTAAAATATACTTTTACATCTGGTGTCAGTCGAAAATTAGCTCTAACTCTCGCTCTTGCACTCGAAAGATGTAGTATTTTAAAATCCATCTTATTTTTCCTCTAATTCTTGAAGATTGCTTTCTCTTTTTTCTTTTTCGTATAAGTCTTTAGCATCCGCTACTACATCATCAGCATGTTGCTTGATGTTTGATACTGTTCCTTCTACTCCATCTTTTGCTTTATATAATTTTGATAAAACAACTGAGTATCCTTTCTTCGCATCTTTACTTGCTAAAAGTTTAAGACCTAAAGTTCCGAATGCTACCCCTCCTGCGAATACTCCTGGTGTTTTAAGTGCAGCTTTTGCTACTTTTAATGCTTTGATTGACATATTTAATTTCTCCTTATATATTTTATATTTATTTTATTATATCACTTTATAAATTATATGTAAATCTTAATATATCAATCTTCAGCTCATATTCTTTAGTGTTCTAAAAACTTTATTTTCTGAGGATATTCTTACTTTGTACACTGCTTGTATAGACAAAAATTTAATGTTTTATTCTAAATAAATTATTTTTGAAAATTGTATTATCTTAGAGTTTTACAATATATTTTACCTGTATTTTGTAATAATTTAACTCTAAAAACACTATATCTCATAAATCTTCACAAGGGAAACTTAAATTCCCAAGGTGATATTTCTTCTCTTTACTGTAGTGAACAAGTTTGTTTATTAATATAAGATTTATAATAATTATTTACACGATTTGCTGTTATACTAGATTGAATATTTGAATAATGAATTAATAATACTCAAATAAATATTTTTATCAACTCAAAACTTAATTTATGTTATAATAACAATGTTGAAGAAAGTGAGGAACTTGAGATAATCTAGGCACTTTTGGATTAAAGAAAACATGTAAAAAATGAAAAGAAGTGATTTGTACTAGATGGAGTTATTACTTTTGAATAAAAAAGTGATTCGTATTAGGCTTACATATTGCTTTTGAATTAAAGAAATTTTATTAAGCATTCAAAAAAGTAATCCACACAAAGTACAGTTATTACTTTTAAATAGAAAAATCAATTAAATCGATAAATAAGGAGCACATTATGATTTATATTATTGGACTTGGACCTAATGATAGTTCAAACATTAAGGAAAACATTAAACAACTTTTACTAGATAACACTAATACTAAGGTTATTGCGCGTACTAAAGAACATCCTGCGATTTCTTTCTTGGAGGAGAATAATATCGCGTTTGAAACTTGCGACAGATTTTATACAGAAAGTGAAAATTTTGAAAATACATATAACGGTATTGCAAATTATATTCTTGAAGTTGCTGAGGCTAACGATGTAATGTATCTTGTTCCTGGGCATCCTATGGTCGCTGAGCTGACTACTCAACTTCTAATAAACAGTGGTAAAGACGTGAAAATCGTCGGTGGTGAGAGCTTTTTAGATTCTTGTTTCAACGCGGCGAAGTTCGATCCTGTTGAAGGATTCTCTCTTGTTGATGCCACTGCGCTTGAGACATTAAGACAGGTTAACCCACTACAACACCTACTTATTACACAATGTTATGATGATTTAACTGCGGCTAATGTCTCTGATGAACTTATGTCGTTCTATCCTTATGATCATGAGGTTACAGTTATTGAACAAGCTGGTGCAGAAGATGAGAAAATTTACACTGCTCCTCTACATGAACTTTCAGCTGCGGTTGGTGAAGATGTAAATAACCTACGCGCTTTATATATCGCACCGTTAAAAGATGGACTTAGCTTTAATATCAAAGACTACACTAAAGAATTCAATGAAGATGATGAAATTACAGAAGCTGATTTAGTAGAAAAATTAAAAAAACTTGTCGCAGATCTTAAAGCAAACTCAAACCGAGAAGAAGACTATACAAGTGATAATTCGAAATTACTAGCTGAGATTATTAACACGTCACTTGATTTTACAATAACTAGCGATAACTATTACGAACTTAGTGACATTCTTTCTGAAATGAAAGCAGACAGACAAAAATAATTTTATAATAAGGACAATAAGATGGATAAGGTACTAGCTTTTAGCAAAAAATTATTAAAAGAAGTTATTGATAAAAACTCAGTCGTTGTTGATGCTACTGCTGGAAATGGAAATGATACGTTATTTCTGGCGAAGACTTCAGCTAAAAAGGTCTATGCGTTTGATATCCAAGAATTGGCAATAGAAAACACTACGAGGCTAATCGAAGAAGCTGAGCTGACGGATAAATGCGAGATTATTCTTGATTCACACTTTGAATTTGATAAATATATAGATGAAAAAATCCGTGCAGTTGTCTTTAATCTGGGATACCTACCAAATGCAGAGCATGATATTACTACACTTGCTGAGACTACACTTGCGACGATTAAAAAGTTCTTATTACACCTGGAAATTGGTGGAAGAATCGTTATTGTTGTCTATTGGGGACATGAGAATGGTAAAGTAGAAAAAGAAGCATTGTTAAATGAACTTCAAAATCTCGATCAAAAAGAAGCTGAAGTATTGGTTTATCAATTCATTAATCAGAAAAACAACGCACCATTTATTATTGCGATTGAAAAGAGAAAGGAAATTTCATGCGAGAAATAGAAATAGAATTTAAAAACTTACTTACAAAAGATCAATATGCGTCACTATTTGAAAAATATGACTTAAAGAATTCTGAAGAAATAATAAACAAAAATTTCTACTATGATGATGCAGATGAAAGTTTCAAGAAAATCGGAGCAGCACTAAGAATTCGTTATACAAATAAAAAAACAGAGATGACTCTGAAGGTAAAAGGTGAAACTCAAAATATTGAGATAAACGTACCTCTAGATGAAAGATATCCAAAAGAGCCAACGGTACTGCCGATATTACCAAACGAAATTATCGCTGAGCTAGAGCGAATGAACGTAAAGATTAAAACTCCAATGCTGATTCAAAAAATCGAGACATTAAGACACGAAATTACTTTAGAAGAAGGCCTATTGGTACTTGATGAGACAACATTTATCAATGATATCATCGATTATGAATTAGAGTTCGAGACAAAAGATTACGAAACGGGATTAATCGCATTCGAGAAATTATTAGAAGAAAACAATATTGACAAAAACCCTGCAAAACCAAAAATAGCAAGAGCTGTTGAGTATTCAAAACGATAAACCTGAATAGAGATTTAAAAAATCAGCTCTTTGTCAAGCTCGGAGCACAGGAAAAAATCATACTAGAAATCTAGGTAGCATTTTGCTGCTTAGATTTTTTTACCTCTCATATGCAATTTTTGAGGAATTTGACAAAATCGAGTTCTCTGAAACCACAATTTTTAAGTTACTTTCTGCTATATGGGAGTTTTTTTATGGCTTATTGTAGATGTGAGAGGCATCTTACACCCTAATTTCAAAATGGAAATTTCGACTCTTTTCTCCATTTTGAATTCTCTTTTTCTTCCCAAATTGGAAATTTTGACCCTTTTTTCCATTTTGAACTATTTTTTTCTTCTCAAATTGGAAATTTCGACTGTTTTTTCCATTTTGAACTCTCTTTTTCTTCCCAAAATGGAAATTTTGACTGTTTTTTCCATTTTGAACTCTCTTTTTCTTCCCAAAATGGAAATTTTGACTGTTTTTTCCATTTTGAATATGCTATAATTATTAAAAATAAATTAAAGTAGGTGATTTATATGAATAAGTATTATTCACTAGAAAAATTATTTCATATGAATTTTGATATAGAAAACGAATATAACAATAGAATCAACTCTCCTTCTACTTCTGTTACTTCACTTAAGATCAATCCCTTTATTAAGGGAGAAAGAAAATCAGAAGAGTATCCATTATTTATATACAACTCTACAGAATTGATCTTAATTCTAGAAAAAATTTATACAAATAGTGCTGAGATTATTGCAAAACAAAGTGTACTTCCAGAAGCTGCACAAGAAAAGTTCTTTAATTTGTTACTCATCAACGAACTACAAAGTACTAATGAAATAGAAAGTATTCATAGTTCTAAAAAAGAGATTAGCGAAGCACTTTCTAAAAAAAATAGTGATTCTCCTAACCTTAGACGTTTTGCTGGTATGGCCACATTATATTCTTACCTTGACAAAAATGTTCAAATACTTGAACCTAAAGATTTCAGAAATATTTATGATGTTCTCGTTGGGGATGAGGTTTCAAAAGAAGATATTTTGGATGGGGAATTTTTTAGAAAAGGTAGAGTAAGTGTCTATGCTGGAAATGGTATCATTCACCATGGTTTAGCAACTGAAGATGATATTAACAACGGACTTGCTGATTTAATTAGATTTATGAATTATGACAACTTACCAAAACTATATAAAATCTTTATTGGGCACTACTATTTTGAATACATCCATCCATTTTATGATGGGAATGGTCGTGTAGGTAGATACTTACTCGCCAAATCTCTTACGAGTGTAGTAGATATATATACGGCAATCACTCTTTCATATAGCATTAATAGAAATAAGAATAAATACTATAAGAGTTTTGAGAAAACATCACATCCCTTAAACAAAGGTGATATGACCCTGTTTGTTAAAGAAAACTTAGAACTTTTAGTTTCAGGTCAAGAACATATATTATCTTTCTTAACAGAAAATATTGAAAAAATGTTCATAGCTAGAAACTATATTAACGATAATATCGCTGATGATAAACTTAAAAATATACTATTCCTACTTCTACAAAGTTATTTATTTAGTGCTAAAGATGCTTTACTAAGTCATGACGAAGTGTCTAATGTTTTAGGAATTTCTAAAAGAACATTAAATAAATATTTAGAAGAAAATGAAAACAAGATCACTGTAATTAAGAAGAATCCAAAAATATATACGCTTAGTGAAGACTTTTTAGCTAAAATATTTGAATAAAAAAATCTGGGAAACTACGAATCACTTTTGATTCACTTCCCAGATTTTTTATTTTTTGTATATACATGTATCAGAAGATAAATCTAGCCTACTCTTCTTTAAACTTCACACCATTGTCTTTCAGTTTTTTGATAATACCTACTCCGATACCATCTAGTTTTTTCAGTTCTTTTTCTGAATAACATTCAATAATTTCTTTATTATACAATTCTACATCGATAAACTTGTTCAGTTGTTTTTCCATACCTTTGAAAACAGGGTCTTCTTTCATAGCTTCTTTAGATACGGTCTTACGCCCCTCAACAATCAGGCTTTGTTTTTTCTCTATATCTTCTCTATAGAATTTCTCTAATAATTCATAATGATATTTATTAGTCAGATATTCTTTAGCAATACCTGCTGAAAAGGTCATTTCAAAATATTTTTCCTTATTGACACCTTTCACATTACCTGGATTTCCTACTATATAATCTAGAACTTTATTGAATCCACCTTTAAATATATCACCTGCGTACTTATTAAGTTTTTTAAGTTTAGTCATATAATAATGTGCTTCATCAAATTTTTCTTGATTTATGCTGAAGATAGCTAACAATAACAATGTGGCTTCTGAATCTTCATAGTCAAAGCAATCGATATGATCCATCAATGAACTTTCTCTATCAAGGCGAACATACATAAGTGTCAAGAGATCTATAACCTCATGAAAATCACTTGGATTCGCCATCAACATAAGTTCATACAGTTTCGCAGCTTCTTCATTCATTCCAGCCTTACTATAATATTCAGCCAGGACATCCGCTATTATCATCTGTTCAGCATCTTCATCATTATCTGAATACATGATATCTTCTTCCAACTCTATAGCTCTCTCAATAGCATCTTTATTTTCCTCATGAAGCTCACGTAAGGCACTTATTTTATCAACGACACTCATATCTCCTTCATCTATCGTATCAACAAGATCGCTAAGAGAGGCATCTATCTCATAACCTGCGTCGACAAAATTGTAAATACGCTCAAATACTTCGGTTGCCTCTTCCTTACTCGAAAAATGCTTCCCTTCTGTTTTCAAAAACTCTTTAAGCAATATTTCAAATTCTCTATCGTGTTTTACCATAAGTCATCCTCCATAGGTTCCATCTGGATATCAAACTCACTATCATCAGCGAACATTACACCGTTTAAATGTAGGTTTCTGATAGTCCCCTTACCTAAACCTTTTATTTTAAGAAATTCCGACTTCGTAATCTTCAAGAAATCTTCTTTTGTTAATAAAAAGTTCTCATGCATAATTTTTAATTCCGTATCTCTAATTGCCATAAACGATCTATCTCGTTTCATATCAGCAACAGTTATTTCCTTACGATCCGCATACTTATCCAGTTCGTCTCCAATTACATATTCACTTTCTCTCACATGCATAAGGAAATCGAAATAGTATTCTTTACTTATGAAATAATCAAATTTTATAACTGTATTAAGTGCTTCTAGATACTTACAATCATCGTCTGTACTGAATTCTATCAGTTTAGGATTAACAATTCTATCTAACACATCCGAAATATATTTATTATTTTTTATCAATTTATTGTAAAACGCAACAGCCTCTTTCTCTTCACCTTGCATCAAGTGATAGAAAACTTTTGATAATAGAACTACATTATCATTTTTACCACGGTTACTCAAAAGTTTGTAATAATAGTTAAGCATTCCAAAATCATTTAATATCAGACTAGCTACTATAAAATTGTGATACATCGGTAATAAAATTTCATCAGCCATATCTAAAGCCATATAAAAAGGTTTATAGGCATCCCAAACTTTATTGTATAGCTTATTACCTAAATAAAATTCCGCAAGGTGGTGGCAAACTATTAGATGAAGGTAGTTAATCGGAAATAGTTTACCATCCACAAAAACTTCTTCAAAAGTATATACCTCATCTTTTAGACGTAATAATGCTAATTCTATTTCATACTCTGTACAATCTTTACTAACAATTTTCCAGACTCTAGCATCCACATTATACTTACATAAAGCTATTGCATCTTCAATATAAATCGCGTAATCAGGATTATCGATATTCTCAATAAATTCCGTAAAAAGTCTCATCGATTCCTTAAAATCAGATTCAAGCTCTTTAGAAGAGAATTTAATCCTACTATAGCCATGATTAAGCTCGAAGTCTCTATATGTTTTGTTCCTTATTCCTGTATATCCCTTTCTATCGACAGGAAATTCTATAATTTTTTTATTATTCATGTCTGCCCCCTCCTTCTTTCTTGAGTAAATCTATAAAATTTACAGAGATTTCAACAATCGACTTTTGTATTAAAATTTTTATAAAATTCACTCTTCCTTCAATTTTATTCTACACTATATTTTAATATAATACAAACTTAACAATCAGCAAATTGATAAATAAGAAGAATAAAAAATAATTTATGGTAGTTAACATAAATGAAGAGACTTATCTCATACTTAATAAGATAAGATTCTTTATAACTTGTCGTTGTGACCTATAATGATAAAACAAGGGAAGTAGATAGTCATTTTAGCTCACGACACACATATTTCACTTGTGTGTGAATATTAAATATTAATATAAAAAGCCAATTGAACTCACACTTCAATTGGCTTTCGTGATGAAATTTGATAGACATTTCCCATTCACTTTCCTATATTTTACCGTATACCTTTTCTTATGTCAATTAATCCGAAGAGCTAGACACTTATTTCCCTTCTCGTTAACATAATCTTAAAAATATAACTTTTATTACAATTACGGAAAGAAAACCTTTTTTTACTTAATTTCTAATGTTATAATAAAGGTAGGCTACTAGCCCGGAAGGGAGGTGTTGGCATGAATACTAGTATTTTGCAAATTCTTGTTAATATATTATCCGGAGTAATTCTTTTGATAATAGAATATTATTTCCTAAAAGATAATAACGAGAAAAAGTAGCCATCTTAGGACACGACGCACATACTTCACTTGTGTGTGAATATTAAATATTAATATAAAAAGCCAATTGAACCGCAATTTCAATTGGCTTTCGTGTTGGAATGTACTAGTATCTTGCATTCACTTTATTACATATTAACATACCTAAGCTCTATTGTCAACTAATTCGCCAGCTCCTCCTCCACTCTATCGACTCCTATTACTATCCATTTTTAGCATAATTAGCTTCTACTGCTTCTTTTTGTTCTTTCCACCAAGAT
>CAURVX010000008.1:0-37389 GCA_963528605.1 uncultured Gemella sp. | reverse complement strand
GTATCTACTGGAGTGTTATCTTTATATTCAAATGTTGTTCCAGTTGGGAAATCATTTGGATTAATGTTTTCTTTTGGATCTGGCTGTTTCTTAGCTGGATCTACTGGTACATATTTAGGATAACTTTCCACTACACGTACTGTAGATGGTACTTCAACTAATACTTTATCCCCTTGTTTCACAACCACAGTAACCTTCTTATCACCCGGTGTAGATGTATCTACTTCTTCTTTATACTCAAATGTTGCATCTTCTGGATAATCATTCGGATCAATACTATCTTCAGGAGATGGTTGTTTCTTACCTTCATCCACTGGAACGATTTGTGGATTTCCTTGAACAACCTTCACTTTTGTTGGTACTTCAACAAGTTTGTCTTCTCCATTTTTCGCAACTACAACTACATCTTTTTCTCCTGGAGTTGTTGTACCTACTGGAGTTTTGTACTCAAATGTTGTTCCATCTGGATATTGTTCAGGATCAATACTCTTAGATGCATCTGGTTGTGGTTTACTTGGATCTGCTACTACGTATTGTGTCTTAGGATCTACAACTACTACTTTTGCAGGAACTTCTGCAATTGGTTGACCATTTAGCTTAGCAACAACTGTCACATCTTTTTCACCTGCAGTTGTTGTATCTACTGGTGTCTTATATTCAAATGTTGTACCGTCTGGATATTCTCCTGGTGTAACACTATCTTTCGCTTCTGGTTGTTTCTTAGATGGATTAGCTACCACAAATTGAGGTGTGCTACCTACTACTCGTACTGTTGCTGGAACCTCTACAATTGGATTACCATTTTTATCTAGTACTTCAACAATAACATCTTTATCTCCAGGTGTTGTTACATCAATTGGAGTTGTCTGTCCTTCTGGAGTTTTGTATCTAAAGGTAGAGCCTTCTGGATAATCCGTTTTATCAATGCTTTTCTCTGGATCTGGTAAAATATCATTATTTTCTTTTACAGGTACGATTTGTGGTACACCTTCTACAACTGTAACTGGTACTTTAACTGTTGTAGTTAATGGTGTATCTTGCCCAGGAACTGTGTACTTAACAGTTACATCAACTTCCGTATCTTCTGTTAAGTCTGGCACTGTTACTGGAACTGTTTCATCAACAGTAACTGTTGCACCTTGAGGTAATTTACCTTTAAATGTTGCATCTTCGATTGCTTTTTTAGCTTTAGCTAATACTTTTTCTTTAGCTTTTTCTTTGTCACTATTTTTAGCAACTAGTATTTCTTCAGCTTCTGGTTTTGGTAATACTGTTACTGGAACACTTACTGTCTCTGTTAACTTACCATTGTCATATGTTACTGGTACGTCTACTTTAACGTCCGTTGCTCCTGCTTTACCTGCTGTTTCTGGTAATGTTGTTGGTTCACCTTTTGTACCATCTGTTCCTGGTGTTACTGCATCTTTCGCTTGAACAGCTGTTGGTTTTTCACCTTCGAATAATACAATTTTGCTTGGTGTTGAGCTTACTACTGTTACTGGTACATTAATTGTATCTTCTGCTACTACTGTACCTGTTGCGTCTTTATATTGTACTTTTACTGGTACATTATCTTTATCACCATTAGAATCTGTTGCTGGTACAGTATATGTTTGATTTGGATCTAATTCTACTGTAACTCCTGATGGTAGTGTTAATTTACCAAGTGCTGCTTGTGCTTTTTCTTTTACAGCTGTTGTTAGGTTGTCACCAGTTGTATCTTTTAATGTTGTTACTTTTTCTGGTGTTGCTTTTGGTAACACTGTTACTGGTACTGTTACTGTTTCTGTTCCGTTTGGATATGTTACTGTTGTTGTTGCAGTTACATCTGTTGCTCCTGCTTTACCTGTTGTATCTGGTAATCCTGCTTCTGTTGGAGCGTTAGTTGTTCCTCCAGTACCTGGTGTTACGGCATTCTTAACTTTCTCAGCATCTGGTTTCGTTCCTTCTACAGTGTACACTGGTTTTGGTTCTGAACCTAATACGTTAATTTTTACTGGAATTGTTGTAGGGTACGTTTTTCCATCTACTGTGTATGTTGCTGGTACATTTACAATTCCTTTATTTGTTCCTTTTTCTGCAGTTATTGTCGCTAATACTTCTTCTGTAATATCCCCAACTGTTACTGTTGATCCTGTTGGTAATTTTCCTTTGAAGCCTGCTTCTTCTACTAATGCTGTTGCTTTTGCTTTAGCAACTTCTTTTACTTTATCTACACTCTCACCTTTTGGTACTTCAACTTCACCAGTTGGTTTTGGTAATACTGTTACTGGTATACTTACTGTTTCTGTTAATTTACCATTATCGTATGTTACTGGAACTGTCGCTACTTTATCACCTGCTTTAGCAGTAATATCTTCAGCAATAACAGGTTCACCTTTTGTTCCGTCTGTAGCTGTTACAGTAGCTTTCACATCATCTTTTGTAACAGTGTCACCTTCAAACACTACTAATTTCTTAGCTGTTGAACCTACTACCGTTACTGGTACTGGTACTTCTCTAGTTTCAACTACTTTACCATCTTTTACATACTCTACAACTGCTGTTGCTGGAGTTTGTACTCCAGTTGCTGTTGTTGCCGGTACTGTTCCTGCTTTAACTTCTTTCACAGATACTGTTACACCAGCTGGTAATTTATCAGTTGGAATTGCAGTTGCTGCTTCCACTGCTTTCGCTTTAACAGCTTCTTCTAATCCTGTGCTATCTTTAAGAACTGTTACTCCTGTAGGTGTTACTTTTGGCAAGACAACAACATCTACTTTTGTTTCTACTTGGATTGTTTCAGTGTCTTTTGTATAAGTAACTGTTGCAGTAGTTGGTAATGTTTGACCCGCTTTACCTGCAGTCGTTGGGATATCTGTAATATCATTTTTAGTTGGTGTAAAGCCATCTACAGCTGTAGGGTTTACTTTTTCTTTTAACTGATCATTTGTTACAGTATCATCTTCAACTGTATACAATTTATTCGCTACTTGATCTTTTACAATAATTGTATAAGTAGTTGAATTTACAGCCGTTTCAGCACCTTTATTTGTTCCAGTATCCGTTTCAGTGTCTGCAGTAACGATATTTCCGTTACTATCTTTTACTTCAACTTTAACTGTATAAGTACCTACTTCGGATAATTTAACAGCTGCTGCTTCTGCTGCACTGCTATATTCTGTTACTGTTCCTGAAGGAGTTGTTAATGTTACTTTTGTAACTGTTGTTTCCTTTTTATTTGGAGCAGTTGTCGCATCATCTTCTATATCTGTAATTCTTACTGCAGCTGATTTTTGTTTTACTAAATCTACTGTAGCACCTTTTACTGTAGTATAAGAAGTGGAGCTAATAGATGGAGCATCATTTAATACAGACGCTTTATCTGAAGAACTTGCTGTTTCCACTGCATCGATTGTTCCACTAAACCCTGATGTCGTAGAAATCGTCCATTTATCTCCAGTTTTTGTTGCTGTTACAGTAGAGTTATCATCAGCAGTCCATTTGTTTAGTCCTTTATCGTATCTAACCGTTACAACCATTCCTTTATTAGTATCAGTTGCTGAATCTGCTGAACTATTCGCTGCATTTTCTTTATTATAAGTTGTTAGTGTACGAGATACATTATTAACTGCTGTAACTTTTCCTTCTGCATTTAATGTACGAGTATATTCGTAAACATTAAAAATCGTTTCGCCATCTTTATTCACATCAACATATAGGTCACGTTTTAACCAAGTTGTTGTTCCATCGCTGTTAAGAGTTTTCTTCTCAGCAGTCTCACCAGATAATTCCCATCGCCCAGTAACTTTATTGAATGTTGCTGCTACATTCTCTCCAAGTCTAGTTTTTAAGGCTACTTCTGCCCTTGTAAATGTTGCTGTTATATTTTCACTATTTGCAGTTACGTTAATCGTATCTGTTGCGGCATTTGCTGTTGCTGTTGGAAGAACTTTTAAATTGAAAGTTTCACCAACTGTACCGATTTCATCATTGACATTTACAGCAGTATTAGTCGTTTCCGATACAACCCACTTACCATCTTTAGCAACAACTTTTGTATTTGTTCCATCTGGTAATGTAATCGTCGCTTCTGAAGCCCCTCTAGAAATCGTAATAGGAACTTCTGTATCATAAGCATGTACATTTTTTACAGATACTTCTGGTGCAATTTTAAATGTTGCATGTGCATATGCTTCATTGGCATTTGTCTCTTTATAATCTCTTGCATAGATTGAAACTCTGTAAATCCCAGCTTCTGTTGGTGTTCCTTTAAATCCATTTGGATTATTTTCAGTCATATCAGCTGATGCGATGGTGAAACCAACACCTGGAATTTTTGTCTCATTTCCTGTCAATTCTGTAGGAGTATCAGCACCGGTACCTGTCGTTCCTGTAATCTTCGATCCAGAAACCCCAAGAATTGCACGTCCTACAGTTTCTGTAATTGTAGTTGTACGTCCGATTGGGGCTCCATTTTCATTCGTTAATGTATAAGAAACTCTTCTATCATTTGGTACTCCAGCATGTGAAGCTCCAGCATCTCTATATTCTACTGGAACAGTTAGTGCTTCTCCTACTTTACCTTCTTTAACAGCATTGTTGATTTCTAGGGTAGGTGGTGTTCCATCTTTCCATGCTGTTCCACCAAATCTATGATCATCTAATGGAATTGTAACACTTTTACCAGTAATCGTATTTTTAAACGTTACTCGAGCTTTTACTTGTTGATAGTTAAATGGACTTCTGTGTGTTACAATCCCTTGTACACTATCTGTTGCCTTATCATAGAATAAGCCATTTGGAAAATTGAAGACATTGAAATCTGAAACAGTCCAACCAGCCTTTTTAGCAGCTTCTGTTACTTCAATACGTTTACTTACATCTTTAATGTAGACTTTATCAATCCCTTGTTCATATCCAAGTTTATAAATA
This sequence comes from uncultured Gemella sp., assembly GCA_963528605.1. Classification (GTDB taxonomy): domain Bacteria; phylum Bacillota; class Bacilli; order Staphylococcales; family Gemellaceae; genus Gemella. The sequence goes on along the minus strand of CAURVX010000008.1, from coordinate 32,475 downwards.
CTAGAAAGTAAATATTCATAAGGCCCATTTCCATAGTAAGTTGCTGCGACTTGACTTGAAATTGTTGTACCATTATATCTTTGTTTTCCGCGCCATAGAGGAGCTTCTTCAATAATCTTTTGAACTTCTTCAGCAGGAAGTTTTAATCCATAGTCTATACGAGCCCTTACATCATTCTCTTTACCATCATAAGTATAGTTAGATGGTCCAGGACTAGGTCTTGTACCAGCTCTTTGATCAGAGAACACTCTAAACTCTAAGTCAGCAGCATCCGCTTTTTTCTCTGGCGTATTAACACCTAAATCACCTTCTCCATCATGGTGACTACCAAATGGCATCGTATAGGTATCCCAACCAGTAAAGTTTTCTCGTGATACTGTACTTGTACTTCCGATAATATCTTTTGCAGTTGGTTGTGCTGGATTTGTTGGTGTGATTGTATCACTAGTTTCTGCAGTTGTTGCAGAAGTAGTTGCACCATCGTTGTTAGCTGTGTCTGCTCTAAATCCACTCTCCCCTTTACCTGAGATAGCTTTCCCATTTCTTGGATCTTGGTTTTTATTTACTTTATCTTCTGTAGGTTTATCAGTTTCTTTAGCAGTTGCTTTTTTCATACTTTCTAATACGAATGCTTTATTTTTTAAAGCAACTGTTTCTCTATCAACTTCAGTTTGTGTTGCTACTTCACTTGCTTCTAGAGCTTGTGCTGTTGCTAATTCTACTTTTGCATCTTCTATTACCGATGTTGTTTTTTCTGAAACTCCAGCTTTAGCGATTGCCTCTTGAACACGAGCTATTGCAGCGCTTAAATTAGTTTTATTAACTTTTGCTGGTGTCGCAGTAGAAACGTCTTCTTTATTTGCTGTTACATTATTATTAACAGTCTCTGTATTAGTTAAGGTTATAGAAGCATCATTACTTGCTAATGCACTACCTCCACCTAAAAATGCAAATCCAGCAGCGATTAATACCGACGCTGTACCAGCATTAAACTTCTTGATAGCATAATAATTTATTTTCTCTTGTTCTTTTTGAATAATCATCTTCTTATTATTCTTACTATACATTTTTTACCCTCCTAATCATAAAATATAATTAAAATTTCATTTTATAAAAAAATTTGAATATTTCAGTTTTTTTTTTTTTTTCAAAAAAATTATTTTATATAAATATTTCAATACTTATTTTAAGCTTTTACTCAACTTTTGTCAATACTTCGCAATAAATTTTAAGTTCATTTTAAGTAATTATAAAAACAATATTAATGATAATAAAATTATGTAAAACAGCATTAATTAAGAATATTAAAAAATGCTCTTTTTACTCAAATTCTACATATTTCTCAACTAAAAAGGGAGTGACTCAAAAATCATGATTTCATAGAAATCGATTTTCTCGAGTCACTCCTGGACAGTTTATTAGGTGTCTAAAAAGTTTTATTTAGATATCAATAAATCACTGCGTTTATGAGTTTTTATATCAGCTTTTTTAAAATTTAGGACTTTTAGGTCAGCCCCTTTATTAACTATCTTAAAATTTTTTCTTCTAAATAATCACAATATTTCATTTCTAAATTTTGAACATATAAATTTGGTGCTTTATTTTTTATTTCTCTTGCCTCGGCTATTAAAGCTAAAGCTTTCTCATCGTCTAACTTCACTCCATATTCATATGTTGCCAGGATATTCTTAGTCTGAGGATTTTTTTGTTTAAGCCTTGCTAATAAAGTTTTATCCTTCATAATTTCTTCTAGCAGTTCATCTTCTGGGTTCACTAAACTTATTAATTTTACTAACAATGCCATAAGTTCAACTTTATAAACTGGTAATAGATTATCTCTTTCGATATATAGTTTTCTTGATTCATTATATAAAACATCAAACTCAAAGAAATATTCTAATCCATCTAGTTTTATAAATTCTAATGAATCAGTTAAATAATTAGTATTAGTTATTTCTAATGTATTTATTTTCTCTACTATTTCAGGTTTTTCTATTAATAAATTTTTACCAATACTTTGATAATATACATATTCTAATTGTGAATATAGAACAAATCTAGTAGTTTCATCTTTACTAGCATGATATAACGTCATTCCATCGTTGAATCCCATTGGAATCAAGTTTAGAAAAGCTAATGCAAATCCTATTAAAGCAAATAATAATGTATAATAATTTGGTAAGACTAACCAAAATACAATAGAAAACAGTAGGTTAAACGTTACTCCACCTAATAGGTATAATTTATACTTAAACTCACCTTCAACATATTTAGGGGCTCTCATCAGACACTGACCACCTGTTCCTGCCAGTCTTTCAAATCTAATTTTAAGTTTCCCATTTTCATCTTTAATAATTTTGAAATCAAAAACTCTAAAACTAATAAATTTGTATCCTGATAGCAATCCAAAAAACAAATGTCCAGCCTCATGAACTATGATCTGCAATATAAAGGCTATTACTCCTGTTATTAAGAACAATATAATATTTGGTTTATCAACGCTCGAAAGTGAATCTCCCGCTATCTTACCAACTGCATAGCCTATTAGTCCACCAACAATCATAATTCCTAATATTTGTAACAATCCATTAATAATCTTTTTCTTCATAAATTATTCTCCTATTCAACTTTTTCATGAATATAATTCATTATTTCGCTAATATTTTCAATATTTTCGTCTACTAAGATATACATCCACTCTCCCATAGCTGTTGCAAATATTCCTGGTACTCTATCGATTAAACGAAGTTCTTTAGAATATCTATCATAAATATCTTCATTAGAATATTTATATGCATATTTATCACGTCTTGATAAAGCTATACCATTAAAGTTATTTTTCACTTTTTTCGGTGTATTACCAACTACAATATCAGCATACATCTCAAATAAATCACATTCATAAGTATGATTATATAAATCTACAGTATACCCTCCAGCTATTCGATTATTATATTCTAGCGCAATATAATCATTATTAGGTAATTTGAAAAATTCAATATGAAAGAACCTTTCCTTCATTCCAAATTCTTTAACAATATTTCTACCATACTCTTTTAGTTTAGGATCAATTTCTCTAGAAATTATGTTTCCATAATCTAAACTATCGTTTAATAAATCTAAAGTAGGTTTCGTATAATAAAAGCTTGTTTCAAAAACAACTTCACCTTTAGAATCGATTAGCCCATCATAGGTGCACAAAATACCATTATCCACATAACTTTCAATGAAGTACACAACATCTTGATTCCATTGATTTTTAAAATTTTCAACATCTTCTTTTGAGATTAATTTAAACGTATTATTAGCTCCTACTCCGTTATCAGGTTTAGCAATTACTGGTAATTTAATATCTTTTATCGCTTTTTCAAGTTCTTTAATGGTTTTTACAGCTCGCCCCTTAGCAACTGGTACTTTAGCTTTAATAAATCTTTCTTTCATTTTCGATTTATACTTTGTAAAATCTAAATTTTTAGGTTTTACTCCTGGAATATTAAATTGTTCTCGTATTAGTGAATCCAACGTTAACCAATGCTCATTATTAGACTCAACCCTATCTATAACACCGTGTTTATAGATTAAGAATGCTACTCCTCTTAATACTTCTTCATAATTTTCTAGATCGTTTACTTTGTAATATTCAGTTAGGAAATTCTTTAATCCATCTGTAAGATCATTATAATTTTCACTACCTATTCCTATTACTCTAACTCCTTTTTCAACCAACTTCTTAGCGAAACTTTCCTGTGAAGTCGGAAAATTCGGTGATACTAATAAATAATTCATAATAATCCCTTCTTTCCTAATTTTATTAATTAGTTTACCATAAACTTCACTAATTTTCCAACAAAAACATAAAAAAAATATGAATCATCTTCTCAATGTTCGGAAAATGATTCATATTGTATTTTATTCTTTTACATTTACAGTCAAGTTTTGTAAATATGTTTTAAATGATGAGTTAACCTCTTCACTCAATCCTTTAGTTGCATTTAAATCCACTGTAATTTCTACTTTTTCATTATAAGTTTGTGTCATAATTATATTACTTAATACACAAATATTAGAGACTAACCCACAAAACTCTACTTCTTTATAGTCACTTCGTGAAATAAATTTTGCTAGATCTATACTTCCGAAAGATGTTTTATTAAACACTTTCTTAGCTTGATTTTCATATCCTGCTACTTTTCCGTATAGATTATGACCTTCACTATCTATTATACAGTGTTCAATAGGTAAATGTTTACCTTCTCTAGTTGTAAGATAATTAGTATAGTGTGTGTCTTTTGTGAAGATTACATCTTGGCCAGCTTTTAAATACGCGTCAATTTTATTGGCTATTACTTGATCTAGTAGTTCTGCTGTTTCAAATCCTAAAGCACCATCTACAAAATCCTTTTGATAATCGACTACTACAAGTAATTTTTCAGTCGTATCATGTTTTAACAATACCCTTAGATATAATAAGAATGCCACAAATGCTAAAAATCCTAAGCAATAAAAAATAATATCTGATTTAAATTTCGGATTTGTTCTTTCATCTAACACTACAAACTTAACTAAAACAGCAGCATCTATCAATAACAGAACTAGTAGATATTTCATTCTTTTTCTAAAATATACAGAAAAATCTTTTGCGCCTAATTTTTTATAAATTAGGTAGATAAATAATGCTGCTATTGCTAAAATGAACAACATTGTTCCATACTTATGTAGTAATTTAAATGCGTGAGGAGCACTTGGTCCCAAGACATAACCTAGTGTTATAAACACAACTACCCAGACTACTCCGCCAATTGTTGAATATATATGGAATTTTTTGGCATTTATACGTGAAATCCCAGAAAAATATCCAAGTATATGTCTTACACCTGGTAAGAAATATGCTATAACTATTACAATATTTCCAAATCTATTAAAAAACTCAGCTGCTTTCGTCATTCTATATGGTGTAAGTCCAATATATGAACCATACTTATCAACTGCTTTAGTTCCTAACCTTCTACCAACTTCATAAGAAAATTGCATTCCTATTACCGTTCCTAAGGCACTTGCAATAATCATCCCTATATAACTACCATGATTATTATAAGCCATAACACCGGCTACGACCATCATTGTTTCACCTGGTAAAGGTAAGGCTGCAAATTCCAATATAAGCGAAACGAATAATATTACATATACATGTTCAGCTAATAGTTTAAATAACATTTCCATATATAAACTATTCTCCTTTTTATTTATTTTCTAATAAATTATATCATATTTTACTTTCACTTAAAAGCTAAAAAGGTAAATTCTATATGATATAAATAATATTAAAAATTATCTTATCATATTTAACTTATAGCTAGTTAAAAAATTCCTATTTATAAAAAATAAAACTAGAGCTTTACTATCCGTAAAACTCTAGCAACTTATTAATTTTTATTTTCTTTCTTCGATAACTTTTACTAAATCTTTGATTTGAACGATGTTTTCTGCATCTTCATCAGAAAATTCAAATCCGTATTTTTCTTCAATATCCATTACTACATCAGCAACATCAATTGAATCAGCGTCAAGATCTTCATTTAATCTTGATTCTAAAGTAATTTTATCCGCATCTATTTTAATATATTTAGTAATAATTTCTTTTACTTCTTCGAAAATTGCCATTAATTTGTTTCTCCTTTTTCCATCGTTTCTATCATTATATCATAAAGTTTTGTTTTGTGTATTTGTTTTGCTTGTTGCACCGCATAATATAGCGCATTTTCATCAGCTGAACCGTGAATTTTTATACTTGGTTTTTTTATTCCTAATAAGAAGGCTCCACCGTATTCACTATAGTCAAATTTTTTCTTAAATGCTGAGATTCCTTTTTTTACTAGTAAAGCAGAAATTTTTGTTATAAAGTTTTCTAAGAAGATACCCTTAATCATTTTTCCTAAAGAACTCGCCACACCTTCTATAGATTTCAATAAAATATTTCCAGCAAATCCATCGGCAATAACTATATCATATTTATGTTCAAGAATTTCTCTTGCTTCAATATTACCTTTAAAGTTAGTAATATCTTCTTTAAGTAACTTATGAGCTTCTTTATATACTTTATTACCTTTTGATTCTTCAACACCAACATTAAGTAATGCTACCGAAGGTGTTTCTATATTATAGATATATTTCATATATAATTGACCAAGTTTAGCATAGTTTACTAAGTCATCTGGTTTTGCTTCTACATTTGCACCTAAATCTGTAAATAAGAATTTATGTTCTGATCTTGTTGGTAATAATGAAGCTAATCCTGGTTTAGAGATACCTTCAATACGCCCTAACATAAATAACGAACTAGCCATAAAAGCACCAGTACTTCCACCAGAAATTGCTACATCAATAACATCATTATTTAAATCAGATAACATTCTTATCATTGAAGCATCTTTTTTCTTTCTATGAACACGAGCTGCATCATCTGACATCAACACTTCTTCAGTACAAACATTCTTAATAATATTTTCTGTTTTAGTTATTTGATTTAAGTTTTCTTCAAGTCCATAGACATAAAATTCTACTTCATCATCTTTATAACTATTCACAAAGTTAATAATTCTACTAGGCTCATCTACTCCTAGTATATCAATACCTATTTTCATAATATTATGCACTTTCTTCTCCTATTAATTTTGCTTCTACTACAAATCGGCTTTCCCATTCACCTGTTTGTGGATTAAAATTATCACATGTAAATAATTTTAATATTTTCGGCTCATTTTCATGTTGTTCTAAAATTTCAACTTGCGTTGGTACTACATCATAAAGTTTATTCACTTCATATGTTCGTAACTTATCTTTAGAAATAATTTGAATTTTAGCACCATTTTTTATTTTGTTTAAGTTATTAAATCTTATACCAACACCTTGAACACTATGCCCTGCGATAACAACGTTTTGTGCATCTAAAGTTGATGGTTCTTGTGATGTTGCTACTCCATTAATTAAATTGATTTCAGTAACATCTTGAAAGATTGGTTCTTCTATGTCTACACTATCAATTTTTAAAATCCCTAACATTGAGTCAGTTAATTTTATTTTTGACTCATTATCTGTAAACATTTTTTGCCACCACGGTATATCTACTTCACCTTTATTATTTTTATAAGCTGTAATAATCTTATCATTAGCATTACCTGTTAAGTATTCTCTAATTTGATTTTTAAATATTAACACCACTGATGTACATAACAGTACTACGATAAGAATATTCAAAAGTGTATTTTTTAACTTTTTATTCATTGTATCCTCCTATATTATAGTTTCTTCTAACCCAACATACTGCAATAATCTTTCTTTATTGTCAGTTACTTCTATTATTTTCACCGCTAATTTTTTCGCTAGGTACATTAAATCAACATCATTAATTAAGTCAGCAACTATAAAACTTGGTACACCGCTTTGTTTAGTTCCAAAAAAATCACCTGGTCCACGTTGTTTTAAGTCAAATTCTGCAATTTTAAAACCATCATTTTCTAAACACATTATATCTATACGTTCACTTTTTGAATCAGTTACTAATATACAATAAGATTGAAACTTACTTCTTCCCACACGTCCTCTTAGCTGATGTAATGTGGCAAGACCAAAACGATGTGCATCTACGATAATCATAAATGTAGCATTTGGGACATTTACTCCAACCTCGATTACAGTAGTGGAAATAAGTATATGTATTTCTTTATTTAGAAACTTCTCTACAATTGCATCTTTTTCTTTATTATTCATTTTACCATGTAGAATTGCAATTTTATAATCATCTGGTAGATAGTTTTTAATATTTTCATATGTTTCCTCGACATTTTGAAGATCCATTTTCTCAGATTCTTCGATCAATGGACAAACTACATATCCTTGTCTTCCATTATCAAGTTCCATACGAATATTATCTAGAACTTTATAAAAACTCTTATTTGTAGCTTTATAAGTCTGAACTTTTTTTCTACCAGCTGGCAGTTCATCAATTGTAGATACTTTAATATCTGTAATCAAAGTAATTGCCAAACTTCGTGGTATCGGAGTTGCTGTCATCATTAATGAATCGACTGCTTCTCCTTTATTGCTCAATAATTGACGTTGTTTCACACCGAAACGATGTTGTTCATCGGTAATTACATATTTTAAATTCTTGAATTTCACATCTTCTTGAATTAAAGAGTGAGTTCCAATTAATAATTCTATCTCACCAACCTCAAGTAGACTTAAAATAGTATTCCTTTCTTTCTTAGGAGTGCTACTAGTCAAGAGAGCTACTGAGATATTCAAATCTTTAAAGAATTCAAAAAATGTTTCAAAATGTTGATTTGCTAATATTTCAGTTGGTGCCATAATCGCTGTTTGATAGCCTGCTTTTATCGTTGCATATAAAGTTGCTGCTGCTACCGCAGTTTTACCACTACCAACATCACCTTGCAACAATCTATCCATTTTATAAGGATTATTTAAATCATCTACTATTTCATCAATAACACGACTTTGAGCTCCTGTTAGCGTAAAAGGTAAACTTTTTTTAAATTCATCAATATCATTATTGTTTACTCCAACACGATATCTGGTATCCTCTATCCTACTATTAATATTCTGAAGTTGTAATTTTAACTGATAGTTAAACAACTCATGAAAAGCAAACATCTTCTTCGCTTTGTCAAATTCCTCAGAATTTTTCGGATAATGTAGTGTATATAAAATCTTATCTAACTTCCAAATTCCTTTGAAATTTTCAGGAACTAAATCCAAGATAACATTCTCACCGTCTAGCATATTAAATGATTCTTCAACAAGCTTTATAAATTTTTTCTGCGTTATACCTTGTTTAAGATGATAAAAAACTTCAATAGTGTCCCCTTTAGGCTTTTCATCAACAACATTGAAACTTACGCTCGAAGCTGTTATTGTATTATTTGCAGCATTATACGTCCCTTTTACAACAACATCCTTACCTTCAATTAGATTTTTTTTCAAGTAATGTTGATTAAAAAATACTATCTTTATACTACCTGAAGAAGTTGATAACGTGAAAAAAGACCTACTTCTTCTATTTCCGTAAAACTGGGTACTTACTCTAGTTTCTACCTTTCCAGTCGTTATAACTTTTTCATTATCTTTTACAGAAGAAGAAAAATCAGTAGAACTAGATACTCTATAAGGAATATTATACAAAATATCACGAATAGTATAAATTTCTAGTTCGTTCAAAGTTTGTAAATATTTCTTTCCAACACCTTTTATAGTTCCTACTGATTTTTCTAAAATATTAATCATTACCGAATAATAAACTCCTATATTTTTCTCCAGTTTTTGTGATTGCAAGACCGCCTCTAGCAGTCTCTTTTAATGTCGTGGACATTTCTAATCCTATTTTATACATCGCTTCTAGTACTTCATCGGCAGGGATTCTACTTTTTATACCTGCCAATGCTAAGTCAGCAGCCATAAGTGCTGTTGAAGCTCCAGCTGCATTTCTTTTCACACAGGGTACTTCCACTAACCCCGCTACAGGATCACATACAAGACCAAGCATATTTTTTAATGCTATAGCAAATGCATGAGCACTCATCTCAGCATCTCCGCCCATCGCTTCAACAATAGCTGCTGCAGCCATTGCACTTGCAGAACCTATTTCTGCTTGACAACCACCTTCTGCACCAGAACAAGAAGCATTATTCGCTACTACAAAACCGAAAGCTCCGGCTGTAAATAACATTTTTAATTGCGTTTCTTCATCAATATCGAATTTTTGTTTAAGTGCGTGTATACAACCTGGAAGAACTCCAGCCGAACCAGCAGTTGGAGTTGCACAAATTAAACCTAACGAGGCATTTACCTCATTAGTTGCAATTGCTGCTGCAACTCCATTTAAAAAATCACTACCTGTAATTGATTTACCACTATCTATATATTCTTGAAGCTTCTTGGCATCTCCTCCAGTAAGTCCTGTTTTTGAACTCACACCAGCCAAACCTTCTTCAACAGCTTGCATCATTACATTTAAGTTTCTTCTCATTAGTTTTTCAACTGCAGAACGTGTAACACCATTCACTTCAATTTCTTGTTCTATCATTAATTCAGAAACTGGTTTATTTTCAATTTTTGATTTTTCAACTATTTCTGCTAAACTAGTAAACATTTTGGTTTCCTCTACAATCTATCTGCAAATTTTACTTCATTAATATAATCTAGTTCAGTTAATTTCTTAATCTTATCTTCAGTTAATTCTTTTTGTGATTCTACTACTAATAAGTTTATCCCCTCTAAAATAGAGCTAGAATACATCTCTCTTACTTTTAAATCACCGAATATTTCTTCAACATTCATTGAAAGATCTTTTTTAGCATCATCTTTAAATTTATAAAATATGAAATAACTAGGAAAATCTCCTGATAAATTTACATCGAAACCTAGAAGTTCAAATATTACCATTTTTCCACCGCCTATTGACTTTCCAATAAGATCTAGACTATGTCTACCTGTTTCAACTTCTATTTTCGCTGTATTAGGATGAATATGTTCAATTCCACTTTCTATGAATTCAAACTCCATTCCAGCTAATTTCGCATCTTCCATACTAGTTCTTATACGTTTATCAGATGTGTTATAACCTAATAATCCACCTATTAATGCTATATCAGTACCGTGCCCTTTATACGTTTCTTTGAATGAACCATATAATGTAATTTTTACATTCTCTGGTTGTTCCCCAAAAATATATCTTGTAAATAGACCAATACGTACAGCACCGGCTGTATGTGAACTTGATGGACCTACCATTACAGGTCCTATAATATCAAATACACTTCTGTATTTCATATTTACACCTCCAATATTGTAGGTAATATAACAGGTTTTCTTCCTATTTCACTTTCTAAAAATTCTCCTAAAGCTTCTAAAATTTGCAGTCTTATTTGGTAAACACCACATTCTTCATTTTCTAATGCTGATAGTACAGCATCCTTAATTATTACTTTAGACTGTGCAAATAGTTCAGTAGATTCATTTACATTTACGAATCCACGACTAATTACATCTGGATTATTCATTAGTTTTCTATTTTTGAAATCAATTGCAATTGAAACTACGATAACACCTTCTTCAGAAAGTTCTTTTCTATCTTTAATTACAACACTACCGATATCACCAATTCCTAATCCATCAACATATACATCAGATGCATCAAATTTACCAGCAATTCTAGCACTATCACTAGTTAAGGCTAGTACTTCACCATTTTCCATAATAAATGAATTTTCTAATGGAATATCACACTCAGCCGCTGTTTGAGCATGAATAACTTGCATTCTATACTCACCATGAATTGGCATGAAATACTTAGGTTTAATAAGTCTAAACATTAGTTTTTGTTCTTCTTTTGAACCATGTCCTGACGTATGAACATTATTTACACTTGATGTAATGACATTAGCACCAAGCTTTGATAATAAATCAATATTCTTATTAATAGACAATGTGTTTCCTGGAATAGCTGAACTTGCAAAAATTACAGTATCAGTCGGCATTATTGTAATCTTCTTATGAGTTCCATTCGCAATCCTACTTAATGCTGCAAGTTCCTCACCTTGAGTCCCCGTACATAAAATAAGTAATTTATTAGGATCTACTTGGTTTAGATATTTACTATTAACAAACGTTTCTTTAGGTGCTTTAATATAACCTAACTCCGTTCCAATTTTAATAGCTTTCTCCATAGAACGACCGAATACCACAATCTTTCTTCCATGTTCAATACATGCTTCTACTACTTGTTTTACACGATATACGTTCGAAGCAAATGTAGCGAATATAACTCTATGTTTTTCTTTTCGAAGTATATTAGAAATAGTTTTCCCTACTTCTTTTTCACTTTGTGTAAACTCAGTTCTTTCTGAGTTTGTTGAGTCAGATAGTAAACATAATACACCTTGTTCACCAATCGCGGCCATTTTATGTAAGTTAGTTCCTTGACCAACAGGAGTAAAATCAAATTTAAAGTCTCCTGTATGAACAATATTTCCTTGTGGAGTATTAACAATTACTCCAAATGAATCAGGAATAGAGTGCGTAGTATTATGGAATGAAACTTTAAGGTATTTAAAGCTTAATACTGTATCTTCATCTATTACGTTTAACTCAGCTTTAGCCAATAAATTGTGTTCCTCTAGTTTTGATCTTATAAGACCAATAGCTAAAGGACCACCATAGATTGGTAAGTTTACTTTTCTTAGTAAAAATGGTAATCCACCGATGTGATCTTCGTGCCCGTGAGTAATTATTAATGCTTTAATTTTGTCCACATTTTTCTCAATATATGAGTAATCTGGGATTACATAGTCAATTCCTAGAATATTATCTCCAGGAAACTTAACTCCAGCATCGATAATAACTATTTCATCTCGATATTGGATTGCATAGGTGTTTTTTCCAATTTCCCCTAGACCACCAATGGCAGCTACACCTACTTCATTTTTTTTAATGATCTTATCCATTAACTTTCTCCACTTTGAAGTCTTCAGATTGTTTTTCAAACTCTAAGTATGCTTCGCTTAATTCTTGAACAAGTTCAACATTGTAGTTCCTGTCATCTAAATACTTTCTAACTGCTGGTACTCCATCAGCTTCAACATATAATACTTGAGTGTTCTCCCTTACTGGAATTTCCTTTGAATTTTCTTGGTAAAATACTTTAAATACTGCCATTAATAATCTCCTATCATTTGTTTTAATATATTTAATGTGTAATCTATTTCATTTTTTGTTGTGTTAATATTTATAAATGAAAACTGTATAATGTTTCTTTCTTGTAAGTATGAACTCTTGTAATGAATAAAAATATTATTTATTGCAAGTGAAGAACCCACATTAAGTGAACACATATTTTCAGGAAGTTCTACCGTAATAATTACTGGAGATACTTCTTTATCTTTAAATTTCATAATTGGAAGATTTAATTGCTTTAATCCTTCCTTCATATATGTATATTTTTCCTGTACCTTTTCATATCTTTCATCAGTTTTAAATGCATCTAATGCTGTGTTTAGAGCTTCCATTAAAATAGATGGTTGAGTGAAAGGTATAGATGTAAGTTTGTTCGCATAGTGTAAATCTAGATATAATGGTGTGTTTTCTAAAGGAACTAACTCACAGTTAGAACCGACTATTGCTAAACCTGCAACGGAACAAAATGCCTTTCCAGATGAACAAGCTACATAATCAACATCTTTATAGCTATATTTGATAGCTCCTACTGCTGAAACTGCATCAACTGCTAAAACTAAGTTATTACCTTTAACAATTCTAGTAATTTCATCTAAATCATTTAATATTCCAACACTAGTCTCATTGTGTACTACATAAACAAAATCATAGTTTCCAGATTTAACTTTATCTGATAATACATCAAGATCAAAGCTTTCTCCAAATCCTACAGAATAAGTATCTATATCAAGCCCATGTCTCTTTGTTTCACGAACTAGCCTATTACCAAATTCACCATTAGCTAAAACTAACCCTTTTATCAGATTTCTCCCCTTTAATTGAGCCATAATAGCTTCATTAGCTAGTGTGGCTGATCCATGTAATATCGTTGCTTGTTTGACATCTAATATACCTTCAATCTTCGATAACGTATCCTTAGTCAACGCAACAAATTCACTACTTCTGTGAGAGTATAGTTGCTTAGATAATTTTACTATTACATCTTCAGATAAATCAACTGGACCTGGTAAAAAGTTTATTCTTTGTGCTTTCGCCAATCTTTCAATAACTTTATTACCATTATCCAGTTTAAGATACATAGGCATATATTCTGCATCTTTTGTCCCAACATTTTCATGGAATTTCACAAATCCTATGTGATTATATAATTTTTCCTGGCGTGTTGTACCTGAAATAAAAACAATGTCATATGCATTTTGAATTATATAATTAAATGTTCTTTGTAATAATTCTGTGAAAACTTTAGTTTTTCTATATTGTTCCTTGATTGAAAGTAATCTAATTTCTACAGGTTTTTTATAACTACCGCTATAGAATTTATCAATATCATTTAGTTTTAGATCTAACGAAAATGGTCTTTGATCAGATAATGAAATCATCCCAATTACATCATTTTTCTTTTTCGCTATAATATATATATTTTTATCATGAAACTTATCTTTTAATTTTTTTGTCTCATTTTTTTCATGTTGAGGAATTTCTTCTACAAATGTTTCATAATTTAATTTGAAAATTTGTTCATATTCTTCCGCTGTATTTGCTATTTTATAAATCATAATTTTTCCCCATAACTTTATTTGGTTAAATTTTCTCTACACTATATCTTACCATAATTATAACTTTTTTTCAAACTAACATGGCTAAAAACTCAATAAATAACAAATTTATTGATTCATATTTAACATTTATTAAAAATACATCTCAAAAAATAAAGAAGACTCATGTTTATAGAGTCTTCTTTATAAATTTACTTAATACTATTCTTAAAAAATACGTTGATTTTTAAGTGCAGTTACGAAGTCAGTTAATTCGTAAATTGCTTTAGCTTCGATGATTTTTTTAAGTTTTGCTGCTGCAAAACCTTTAGCTTTTTTACCACCCATAACATCTGCAATACCATCTTTATGTCCTAATGAACATACTACACCACGGTTGATGTATTTGAAGTCACCAACTTGTTTTCCACTGATTCTAGCTCCAACGTATGCACCCATTTGGTTAGCGATTTGAGCTGTTGTTGGGTATGGTCTTTCTTGACCAGTTTCGATGAATGCTGCACAATCTCCAACGATATAAACATCATCAAGCCCTGGTACTGTTAATTGTTGCGTAGTAACAAGACGTCCACGTTTAGAAAGTTCTGGGAATGCTTCATCCATAAGTTTGTTTCCACGAACACCTGCAGTCCATACTAATGTAGATGCGAATAGTTCTTTTCTTTCTCCATCAACTTCAATAGTGAAGCTATCTTTAGTAGCACCTTTTATTCCAGCTCCTAAGATAATTTCAATGCCATTATCTTCTAGGTATTTTCTTGCATAATCACTATACTCTTTAGTAAACATTGGTAATAATGTTGGGGCTGCATCTAATCCGTAAATTTTAACTAATTTTTCATCAATTCCATATTTAGAACATAATTCTTTTTTACGGTGAACTAATTCTCCTAAGAATTCCATACCAGCAAGACCTGTACCACCAACGATTACAGAAATGTCTTTAACATCTTTTTCATCACTTGTAGCATATTTTCTGAAGTTATCTTCTAATGTAGCAGAGATTTTTTCTGCAGCATTAATATCAGCGATTGGCATTGCATTTTCAGCCATACCTTCAATTCCGAATGTTTCAGGTTGGAAACCTAATCCAACTACTAATACATCGTAATCAAGTTCATGTTTTTTAGTTAATACTAATTTTTTCTCTGTATCAATTTTAATTACTTCGTCTTGAATAAATTCAACACCTGGAGATACTAAATCTTTAACATCAATACAAATATCTCTTGATGCAATGTTACCTGCTGATACTTCGTGTAAGTTTACTGTATCATAGTGGTAAGAGTTTTTATTTACTAAAGTAACTTTTACCTCTCCAGCTTTAGCAGCTTTTTTTAATCCTTTTAAAGTCGTTAGTCCTGCATATCCAGCACCTAAAATTACTACGTTTTTCATAGTATTGATTTCTCCTTTTAACTGTTATTTTGTATTTTTATCCGCAGCAGCAGCCATTTCCACAGCAGCCACCATCTTCATCATCATAAATTTCAATCATATTTGGATTGTGTAATGTAAATTCACTTCCAAACTCATCTTGAACATAATCAATTTCAAGACCTTTTAACAGAAGTTCGTCCTCTTCATTAACAATAACTTTTAAATCGCCAAAGTTAAGTACTTTATCTCCTGCTTCTAATTCATCCTTGATATCAATTGCATATTGCATTTGAGTACCTTGTAACTCTATAGAGATTTTTAAATAACTATCTCTTTTATCAGCATCAAATAACATTTCTTGGAATTTTCCAACTGCTACATCTGTTATCAAGATTAATTGATTCTCTGTATTAGCCATAAAATATTTCCCTCTTTATTTTTATTTTCTATTTATTATTATAACCGTTTTTTTAGTAAAATAATAGTATCTTGCTTACTTTTTATAAAATTATTTGTGAAAATTTTATGAATTTTTTAAAATCATCAAATTTCATGAAATAGTATTCTATCACTTCACTCACATAAGCTCAATAAAATCCTAAATTTGAAGTTATAATCATCAATCTAATAATATTTCAATAGTTACAAACGTAGTCAACAAGTGTTAATGAATTTTATATGCTCTTCTTACTATATTTAGATAAATAAAATCCCAAATTCAATACTATATTAACACTTCATCTTTATAACTTCTCACTTAAATATTTTAATTCTTAATACAGATATTTTTATATGTATTCATTAAATCTTATAACGCTTACTCTGTTTATTGACTTTTTTTATACCCGCAAGTATAATATCATATAGAAAGGTGGTTGTATTTTGAATAGAGAATATTATGAAACTGTTGATAAAATTAAATTTGAATTAGAAAAAATACGCCCCAAACTTATTATGGATGGCGGGAACATTGAATTTATTAATTATAAAGATGGTGTATTGAAAGTTAGATTTCTTGGTGAGTGTGCTAACTGCGAACTATCCCATATTACTTTAAAATATGCAATAGAAAAAACATTAAAAGAAAAAATACCTGAAATAAAAAAAGTCTTACAGGTAAAGATGAGCGTTGTTTAAACGCTTTTTTTATTATACTTATAAAAAAAAGAGTAGACAAAGTCTACTCTGGATGACGTCCCAGAAGGGATTCGAACCCCTGACCGACGGCTTAGAAGGCCGTTGCTCTATCCTGCTGAGCTACTGAGACATATTTAATAAAAACCTCTCTGAAGTACTTTAATAGTATATCAATTATTTTATATTATGTCAATACTTTTTTTAGAGAATTATAAATATTTTTCAGTAAATCTGATATTTCAAAAATTAACTTTTTATAAACAATTTTCAGTGTTAACATATCATTAAAATTAGTTACAAATATAAAAAAGGAAAGCATTGATTTCTCAAATTGCTTCCCTTTATAGTTATTAAAAATTATCTTCTTAATCCTAGGGCTTTAATTAATTCACGGTATCTTTGGATATCTTTTTTAATTAAGTAGTCTAATAAGTGACGACGACGGAAAACTTTTTTAAGTAATCCACGACGTCCTGCGTGATCTTTTTTGTGAGTGTTTAAGTGCTCAGTTAAAGCATCGATTTCTGCAGTTAATACTGCGATTTGTACTTCTGGAGAACCAGTATCTGATTCGTGAGTACGGTATTGAGCGATAATTTCTTGTTTTCTTTCTTGACTAATTGCTGCCATTGCAATTTCCTCCATATAATTTTATTTTGCGACCTTAATCCTAGTGTAGAACCTGGAGGGTTTCTATACCACGAATAAGGAACATAAGTTATTGTACAACATTTTTTAATATAATTCAAGAGATAACATTTAAAATCAGTACAATAATCAAGATTTTAGTAATCTTTTTCTTCGCAAGTTTTTTTATCTAGCTTAAGTTGCTCTTTTAAATGATCAAAACTTTCAAATTTTTGTTCTTTTCTTAAAAATTCATAGAAGTAAATTTCGATTTTTTCTCCATATATATCTTCATCAAAATCTAAAATATGTGTTTCTATAAATTTTCTATTTTTTTCATCTGAAACCGTAGGATTATATCCAATATTTGTAACTGATTTATAAATCTTATTATTAACTTTAATCTTAGTCACATAGACCCCATTCGTTTCAGGTAATAGATATTTATCCTCTAATTCAAGATTAGCAGTCGGGAAATTAATTGTTCTTCCTAGTTGCCTACCTTTCACTACTAAACCAGAAATTGAATAAAATCTTCCTGTATATTCTTTATATTTTAAAAATTCACCTTTTCTGACGAATTCTTTTAATACAGTCGTAGATATTTTCTCCTCATTTATTTTTTGTTTTTCTTGAACCATTACTTCTATACCACTTTCTTTTATCAAATCTGGTGTTCCTAGTCCTTTAAAACCAAATCTATAGTCAAATCCACAAAAAACCGTGTCTACATTTAATTTTTTCAGGATGTTATTAATAAATTCTTCAGCTGATAAATTTTGTAATTTTTCATTGAATTCTAAATAATATACCTCATCTACACCAAGATTCGATAGCAACTCATTTTTTTTATTAATTGGTGTTAGAGATTCCTCACTAGTTTTTCCAAAATATTCCTTTGGGCTCTTATCTAATGTAATTACTGCAGATTTATATCCTTTTTCTGCAGCCTCTACAGCAGATCCTATTATTTTTTGATGAGCTTTGTGAATACCATCAAAAAAACCTAATGCTGCAACTCTCTTTTTATTTTCTTCCTTAATCTCACTTATATCTGAAATATTAAATATTTCCATCTTCATCTACCTACTCTATTATTTTTGGAAATGTCGTTTTTACTGATAACAATTCATCATCTTTATCTTTTAGATGATAGATTGCAATTGCCTCATCCTCATATGTAAAAACTATTCCATCTGTAAAATCGTAATCTGGAAATTGATTTTTTCTAAATCTCAAACCATTCATTACTTGTTTCGCTCTAAATTTCGGTATTTCAACAAATTGAAACTCCTCAAGAGCGTATTCTTTTCTTAAAAGACTTTGTTCCAAACTTCCTTCTTGAACTTTTTGTTCAACTTCTGATAACTTCAAGCAGTTTTCCAAAGTTATTTCACCACTTCTAGTTCTTGTTAACTTACTCATCGTACTAGGTAAGTTTAATTTTTCACCAATACTTGTGGCTATAGTTCGAACATATGTTCCTTTACCACAGCTTATATCAATTGAAAAATAAAATCTGTCATCTTTATAATATTCGCTATTTTCTATAAAAGTAATATCATATATATTAACTTTTCTCGTTGGAATTTCTACATCAAATTGACCTTTTCTAGCGTACTCATATAGTTTTCTACCATTAACTTTAATTGCAGAATATATCGGTGGAGTCTGTTCTATTTCTCCAATCATAGATGATAAAATGTCTTTTATCTCCTCAATGTTAATATTGCTAACTTTACAATGATCTACTATTTCACCTGTAAGATCTTCAGTTGTAGTCTTAAGACCTAGGCAAACTTCAGCTCTATAGCTTTTCCCTAAATCCATAGCATAATCACTTACTTTTGTAGCTCCACCAAGCAACAGTAATAATACTCCATCAACTTCAGGATCTAGTGTACCAGAGTGCCCAATTTTTTTCATTTGAAGAATTTTTCTTGCTTTAAAAACAACATCGTGACTTGTAATTCCGCGTTCCTTGTAAATTGGTAAAATACCTTCAAACATTATTTCTTATCCTCTTTTTTCAAACAATCCGGACACAAACCATAAACCTCAAATTTATGACCATCAATTTGATAACCTTTCAATTCTTCTATTTCTAGATTATCACATACATGGACATGAATTATTTTTGCTTTACCGCAACTTAAACATATATGGTGGTGGTGATGGTGATCAGTTTCTAAACATCCTATTTTAAAATATTTCTCACCTTTTATTTCAGTTGTTTCTAAAATTCCTAGTTCTTCATAAGTACTTAGATTTCTATAGATTGTATCAAAACTAAGGCCAGGATACATCTTACCAAGAGTCTCAGAGACATATTTTGCATTTATATATCTATCCTCATTTACTAATAGCTCAACCATAGCTTTTCTCTTTTCAGTATATTTATATCCTTTTTCTTTTAAAAGTTTCATTATCTTATCAACTTTTTCTTCTGATATTTTCATAGGTAACCTCCTGTACTAACTATTTTTTAAAGTCTACAAACGTCTTATTTCTTAACATTGAAATCTCATCTTTATACGGTGCAATATCTTTCTTTTCTCCATACCAAGGTGTTTCTAAAATTTTAGGAATATTAGCAAACTCATCTAAGTGTACAATCCTATTAATTGCATCAAATCCAATACCACCATATCCGATATTTTCATGACGATCTTTATGTGCACCTAATGTATTTTTACTGTCATTAATATGTAGGACTTGAATTCTATCTAATCCTACTATCTTATCAAACTCAGTAAGCACCCCATCTAAATCATTGACTATATCATAACCACCTTCAAAAACGTGACAAGTATCAAATGTAACAGTTAATTTTTCATTTAATGTAACTCCATCAATAATTTGAGCAATTTCATCAAATGTTCTTCCACATTCACTACCTTTTCCTGCCATTACTTCTAGAGCGATATTAGGTTTCATATCTTTTGTTAGAACTTCATTTAATCCTTTAACAATACTTGCTATACCTACATCAGCTCCAGCCTTAACGTGTGATCCTGGGTGGAGAACAATATTTTTAGCACCAATTTTTTCAGTTCTTTCGATTTCTAACCTTAGAAAATCAACTGCAAGTTGGTAAATATCTGGTTTAATAGTGTTTGCTAAATTAATAATATACGGTGCATGTACAACAATATCACTTATATTTTTTTCTTTCATTAGCTTATGAGCTTCTTCAATACATAGTTCATCTATCGGTTTTCTTCTAGTATTTTGAGGAGCTCCAGTATAAATCATAAATGTGTCACTATTGTAACTAGCCGCTTCTTTTACAGAACCAAGCATCATTTCTTTTCCAGACATTGACACATGTGATCCAATTTTCAAATTTTTCATTATTTACCTCTATTCACTTTATTGCTACGTTTAGCAAATTTTCTTCTTTCTTTTTGTTTAAGTTTATCCATTTTATATTTATATTTTTTCTTATAACCTGGTTTAACTTTTTTAGAAACTTTTACTTTTGATTTTAATTTCTCAGTTAAGTTATGATCAGCTACGACTTTCTTTCTACTTTGACGTTTATTTCTGTCTTTAGCTTCAACGAATTCACCATTTCTAATATCTTGGTGATTAAATTCAATTCCACGTTTTTCTAAATCTTGTAATTTTTCTTCATCTTTATTGTTGTAAATTGTAATACAGTCTCCGCTTAATCCTGCACGTCCAGTACGTCCTGCTCTATGGATAAAGAAATCTAAATCATTAGGAATATTGAAGTTAATAACATGACTCACTCCTTCAATATCAATTCCACGACTCATTAAATCACTAGCTACAACATAAGTGAAATCTAAGTTGTTAATTCTTCTTTGCATTTGTTTACGTTCACGTGGCGTTAAATCTCCGTGTAGAATACCTACATTTAATCCTTTTGAAATAAGATAGCTACTAACTTCTTCAACTTCACTTTTCTTATTAGCAAAGATAAGTGCTAGATAAGGATTAATAACTGTAGTAATTTCGTGTAATTTTTCTAAACGTGATGAACTTTTCTCTGGAATTAAAATATATTCAATTTTTCCAAATTTTGCATTATCAACTTCGATATACTGTGCATTTTTCAGATATTTTTTTAAGAAGTGATTCATTTGTGTTGGTATTGTTGCTGAGAATACTAAAAATTGGCAATTTTCCGCTGCTCTTTTAGAAATTTTGTCAACATCTTCCATAAATCCTAAGTCGATCATCATATCACATTCATCAATAACAAGACTCTCAACTTCTTTAATAGCTAAGGCACTTGATTTATCTAATTCTAATACGCGTGTCGGTGTACCAATAATAATATGTGGAGCATTAGATACTCTTTCAATATCTCTATTTAAATCTTGTCCACCGATACATAGTGTAATTTTAATATCTTCTTCGCTAAAGCTAGCTATATGTAACGCCATGTCATATAATTGTCTAGATAGCTCTCTTGTTGGTGCTAAAATTATGCTTTGTGTTTTTTTCTTAGTTACATCTAATTTACTAAAAATTGGTAGTAAGAAAGAGTGACTTTTCCCACTTCCCGTTTGCGATTTTGCAACTATATTTTTCCCCTTTAATACTGGTGAGAATACTCTCTCTTGAATTTTTGTAGGATTATCGAATCCTAAATCTACTACTGCCTTATTTACAAATTCATTAAATTTATACTGTTCAAATGACTTTGGTAACATTTAAAATCTCCTTTACGATTTCTCTAATTTTAATACGTGGTCTTTTTTATCAGCTCACAATCTCCTACGTGAATTAAATAATAATAACGATTCTTGTTTCACGCCATAATAAACCATCTTTTATTATACTATAAATGCATAGAATTGGCTATAAAAAACAATGTTTTCTTATCTATATATACGTTTTTTTGACTATTATTTTAAACTTAAATGAAAAAAAGTAATTTAGAAAATATTTTTACAATCTTCTAAATTACTTTATATTATTATTTTACAATATCAATTCCTGAACTTGTTCCTAATCTTTCTGCTCCAAGGTCAACATATTTTTGTGCAGTTTCTTTATCTCTAACTCCACCGCTTGCTTTAACCTTTGCATTGTCACCTACAACTGATTTCATTAATTTTACATCTTCATACGTTGCCCCACCAGTTCCAAAGCCAGTAGAAGTTTTGACAAAGTCTGCTTTAGCTACAAGTGCCAACTCACAAGCTTTAACTTTCTCTTCATCAGTTAAATAACAAGTTTCAATAATAACTTTTAATACATTATCTCCAATTGCCTCTTTTATTTGACGGATTTCATTTTCAACGAATTCAAACTCTCCATCTTTTAATTTAGCAACATTAATAACCATATCTATTTCACTTGCTCCATTTTCTACCGCTTCTTTAGCCTCGAAAACTTTCGCAGCAGTAGTCATTGCACCTAATGGAAATCCTACTACAGCTGCAACTTTAACATCAGTTCCTTGTAAAAGATGTTTAGCATCTACAACATAACAACCATTAACACAAACACTATAAAACTCATGTTTAATTGCTTCCTCACAAAGTTTTTTCACATCCGAACTACTCGCTGTTGCTTTTAATATTGTATGATCAATATATTTATTTAATCCCATTTTTTACCTCTATTCTATAACTTCTAATATATTTTTAATATTTTCTATTTTTTCTTGTCCAATTACATAGGCATCTAAGACCATATCTTTACTTGATTGAATATTTTTTTCATCGTTAAAGTAAATTTCAGCAATAACATCACCTTTTTCCACTTTATCACCGACTTTTTTCTTAAGCTCAATCCCCACAGCATGATCAATCTCATCTTCTTTTGTAGCTCGACCAGCCCCAATAACCATCGCTGCTTTTCCAATTTCCTCTGCTTTGATTTTTGTTACAAAACCTTCTTCTTCTGAAAATACCTCTAAAACTGATTTAGGCGTTGGTAATAGTTCATAATTATTTATTACTTCACCATCTCCACCACTTAATTCAATAAACTGTCTTAATAATTCTAATGCACGACCATTATCAATAACTTCATCTATTTTCTTAGCTGCTTCTTCGTAGGTGCTAACTTCACCTTTGTGTTTTAATGCTAGATAGACAATTTCATAAACAACTTCTTTTAAATCACTAGACCAATTTCCTTTTAAGGCTTCAATTCCTTCGATAATTTCATTTGCATTACCAATATTATATCCCAACGGTTCTTCCATATTAGTCAGTACTGCTATAGTTTTTCTACCTACACTATTTCCAATTTCAACCATTCTACGAGATAGTTCTCTTGCATCTTCGATAGTTTTCATAAAAGCACCGTCACCGACTTTAACATCTAAAATAATTAAATCAGATTGAATTGCCAGTTTCTTACTCATAATACTACTTGCTATTAAAGGAATACTGTCTACTGTTGCAGTCACATCGCGTAATGCATATATTTTTTTATCTAATGGCACAATATTGTCGCTGTAACCCATTAGTCCTACTCCGGTTTTACTAGCTACTTCTACTAGTTCTTCTTTTGTAGTACTGAATTTAAAGTTTCTAATTGCTTCAAATTTATCAATCGTTCCTCCAGTATGCCCTAAACCTTTACCAGATAGTTTAGTTGCAGCCATTCCTACTGCTGATAAAATCGGTCCTAAAACTACAGTAACCTTATCACCTACTCCACCTGTTGAATGTTTATCAACAAGGTAATGGTCTAGATTGTCAAAGTAGATTGTATCCCCTGAATCTCTCATAGTTAAAGTGAAGTTTGTAAGCTCATCTTTTGTCATATTATTAAAATATACAGACATTAAAAACGAACTCATCTGGTAATCAGGTACCGTTCCTTTAAGATAGCCCTCTAGTAAAAATTCAATTTCAGCTTTTGTAAGTTCTTTATTTTTTTTCTTTTTATCTATGATATCAACAACTCTCATAGGTTATTCTCCTTAAATTTTCTTTATTGAAAGATAAACAAATATATCTTCTTAAAAATCTTTACAATAAAAATTCGTCATACTATATTTTTCATTCTCTATATAAATATTATTAGATACTTCTAATATCTGCAAACTCTTCTTATCTTTTAATATTTTATATAGTTCTTCTTGACTTTTTTTACTATATACTATTTTATCACGAATTATGTACATTTTGTAGCCTAATAATATTAACATATAGTTTTTATATTTGAATAAAATCATATATAACATATGGAACAGAACTAATAGTATAACTATTTTCCATAAAAATTGAAGTTTTTGATTTATAATCAAAAATGTAATAATTATCATCAAAATTAAGTAATAATAATCAATACCGTTTTTTCTAGAAATTTCTTTTTTACTACAAACAAATACATTTGTAGGTTTACTTCCATTTTGAACTATTAAAGAAAAAATAGATATTATCGTTAGTATTGTAGTTAATAAGAGTGCATCTAAATCTTGTTTTACAAAAGTATAAATAAGTAAAACAAAATAAAGAGGCATAAATGAATAAATACAATAACTAATATAGTTAAATGATTTTTTCATCCCATACCTCCTATTTATTATCTTTTACTTTTTGGTTTAGACAAAATCTCCGAAAAAATTATGTCATTTACAATTTTTTCTTTATCAAAAGTTAAAGAATTTGAAAATATTTCTTTTTCTTTATCTACTATAACACGTGGTTTCCTTTCAAAAAATTGTTGCTGTGAAGATTCATGTTTCTGAATATGATTATTCCTTTGATTGTCTCCTTTATAAACTTGTTGAGGCATTTTCTTCTTCTGTTTAACTTTCTTAACAGCTTCTTTATTATTTTTTTTATTGTTTTTCGCTTTATCAATAATAAGTGACACTATTAGGAAAATTATAGGAATCGCTAAACTACTCATCTTCCCCTCCTAGAGTTTCTATTAAGATACTCATTTGCAATCAATCCACGAACAAGATTTTCTTGAGAAAATTCTAATTTTTTTGTATTATTTTCAGTATTACTAGGTTGGTCAAAATTTCTTTGCATCGAAAACTTATTACGACCTTTATTGTAATTTTGATTATAATACTGTTGATATTTGTTCATAGTAGAGCTATCAACTTGTTGTTCATATATATCTTCTTTATAAACTTGTTGATCAGATAAAGAACTTTGTCTATTTCTAGATTCATTAGAATTTTTATTTGCAGCTTCTTTGATTCTTTTCATCTCTTCAACTGCCTTCAGTGCTTGAGCTCTAGCATTGTCTAGCTCCATTTGTTTTGAATTATCTAAATTTTTTCTGTATCTTTTACTGTCAGAAGCAAAAACCATTATAAAAATAGCGAAAATTATGATAAATATTATTGGTGCTGCGAAAATTAAAAATGACATTTCACATCCTCCTTTTTATCTAATTATTTACCTGCTCCTGTTTCAGGTTGTGACATGCGTTTAATTGAATCTCTCATACCTGTATCAGCTTCTAAATTCTTATAATTCATATAATCCATAATACCTAGATTACCTTGTTGGAAAGCTTTCGCCATAGCTAATGGTAATTCTGCTTCAGCTTCTACAACTTTCGCGCGCATTTCTTGAATTCTAGCTTTCATCTCTTGTTCAGCCGCAACAGCCATAGCACGACGTTGTTCAGCTTTTGCTTGAGCGATATTTTTATCTGCGATAGCTTGTTCTGTTTGTAAGTTCGCACCAATGTTTTGACCGATGTCGACATCTAGAATATCAATCGATAAGATTTCAAATGCAGTACCTGCATCTAATCCCTTATCTAAAATTGTTTTAGAAATTCTATCTGGATTTTCTAGAACTACTGTGTGTGATTCAGAAGAACCGATTGTAGAAACAATACCTTCACCTACACGGGCAATAACAGTTTCTTCTCCAGCTCCCCCTACAAGTCGTTCAATATTTGCACGAACTGTAATTCTTGCTTTCGCTTTTACTTCAATTCCGTTAATTGCTACCCCTGCAATATACGGTGTTTCAATAACTTTAGGGTTAACGCTCATTTGAACCGCTTGAAGTACATCACGTCCCGCTAGGTCAATAGCAGCACAACGTTCAAATGTTAAACTTACTATGTTAGCTCTGTGAGCTGCGATAAGAGCATTAATTACTCTATCAACATTCCCCCCTGCTAAATAGTGACTTTCCAATTGATTAATAGTAACAGCTAAACCAGCTTTATGTGCTTTAATCATTGGATTAATTACTCTACTCGGAATAACACGTCTTAGTCGCATACCAACAAGTGTAAAGATGCTTACCTTAACTCCAGCAGCAATGGCACTAATCCAAAGACCAAGAGGAAAGAAAGTAAAGAATATCGATAGCACAATCAATACAACTACGACGATAATACCTGAAAATATCAATTCTGGCATAATACTACCTCCTTAAAATTTTTATATTTTTTTAACCACTATACGCATTCCTTCTACGCGTATAATCTCTATTTCATTACCCTTTTCTATAAAATCTCCATCAGTTACTACATCCAACTTTTCATTTCCTAAAACAGCTACTCCTGCTGGACGTAAATCTGTATATGCTTGAAGTTTTTTTCCTATTAATTCTAATCTACTTTCACTCGCCACATACCCATCCTCTGTTGAAATAGAATCGTTAAGAACAAGTCTATTTAATAACATTAACCTTCTATGGAAAATATTTCTATTAACATAAAATTGAATCGTTGCAAGTATTAGAGAAATAACTAAAATAAATGCAATATGATATGTTGACTTATTAATGTAGATTATTGCATAAATCACGGTAATGATCCCTACCGTTCCAACTATTCCACCAGGAATAAACATCTCTAGACCTATTAGAGATATACCTCCAATAAATAATAATAGAACAAAAATACTTATACCTGTAGAATAAGAATGTAGAGCTATATATGTCGCTAAACTAAGTACGGACAAAATTCCCAAAAAATTAATTTTTTTTGAAAACAATTGCTGACAGAAAGTTAAGGACATCGCAATTAAAAGAATCCAATCGAGAGACATCATTAAATTCATATGTAATCACCTCATTTTTGCATATTCTTTTTCTAGATAGTCTAATAATTCTTCCCTCGTGAAAATATTCCCATGACCGGGAATAGCATGTTCAAAATCAAGAATCGATATTCTATCTATATAATCACGAAGCTTTTGTTTGTTATATGCCATCGGTTTTGTATAATAATTTTTAGCGTGACTATCACCTAAAAACAATACTTTTTCTTCCGGTATATAAATTAAAAATGCATCATTAGAATGTGAGTTATCATTATATATACAATTAATTTTAACTCCTCCCAGATTCAAATTAAAATCAGCCATTTTAGGCATATCTGGAATTCTAATCTTTATCTCATGATTTTCATATACTCTCTTTATAACGTCCGCACTGTATTTTATCTCCGTTCCATCCTTGACCCTTTGATACAGACTCTCATCATCCCATTCTAGTTGAGATAATTCTATTAAAGAATCTCTAGCTCTATCAGTAGCAATTACTGGAATATCTAAATACGCCGCTCCAAAACTATGATCCCAGTGATGGTGTGTTAATATCACATAACTTGGCATCGGTAAGTCATTTTCTTTTAATTCTTTTAGAAATGTTTCGACTTGTGCTGGTCCATTCCCTGAATCTAACATTACAGAGAAGTATTCTCCTTTAACATAGCCAAGCGTTGGCTCTAAATACATATATCGTTGTTTTGTATAATAAAATCTATCTGAAAATTTAATTAGCATTCTTTTTACTTCCTTTTGATTATAGGTATATTATATCATACATCTTCAAAATTTGAAATATAACGAACTATAACAGAAGTATAAAAGGTCTATTTATCAGTATATTAGAGTATACTAGGTGTATTTCAAAACATAACAGAAATACCCAAAAATATAATAGAACTTAACAAGTATTTAGATACTTTTCTCCTAAATCCCTCCCACAAAAAAGCCCCTTATTTTGGGGATTAATTTTTATCTTTTATTTCTTAAACAGTCAATTGTGAATTTATTTTCTTCTAACACTAAGTCATTAACAACAACCATCATTTCTCATTTTTTAATTCCTCCGAATATCTTATTAATTTTTTGGCTACTTTAATACTAATATTTTCTAATTCATACTTACAACTTCGGTAATTTTGAATAACACTTAGTGTCAATCCTTTATCTTTTGAAATTCTATAATCAGTTAAATCACTGCTGAATAATTCTTATATTTGTTTAATTGCTTAATTTATCATTGTAAAATCTCCTAAATTAGCTTTAAGATAATTGAAATTACCATGGCAAATATACCTAGTACTATAGTCATAGTTTGTATTTTTTCTTTTTTCATGATATAATGTGAGTAAACATTTAGGAACTAGGAGCTTTTATAAGCTCCGTTCCCTAATAGGTTATTTGCAGACTTTTTCAAAGATTTCAAGAATTGTGTTCAATATCCTTAGGATAGCCAACACTGTTGCTAGCCAAGAATCGTGTCTTTGTGAGAGTCTGTTTTTTATTTTTTCTGTTACTCACTACCTCACCTCCTCTACATTTATCATAATACTTTATATAAGGGTTAAAACATTGTATAATACAAAAATTGTAAAGTATATTATTATATTTAAACATTTGCGTACTTAGCTTTTCCTAATAAAAAAAGAAAGAAAGCAATACCAAAACGGCCTGCTTTCTTTATATTCTAAATGGAGATGGCGGGATTTGAACCCGCGTCCAAAAATGCCTCCCCTTAGCTTCTACATGTTTAGTTTACCTATTAAATTTAATTCTCCACTTAAGCCGATAAACAGGCAATGAAAAACGAGTTTGATTAATCTCTTACTTCTTTCTACAAACAGAAGAAAAAAATCGTAGACTGCTAAGAATGAACCGATTAGCTTTGTCACAGTCAAACAAAGTAATCAGCCTTTAGCTTATTAAGCTGCTAAAGCGTAATTTGTTTTTTCGCCAGTTATATTTAACTGATGTGTTGTTAAAGAAGACAACCCTCCTACATGCCACCAAGAAGACTAGCATCCCTGTCGAATCCTAAACATCCCCTAAATGTGATTATTATATTTTATCATAAATTTCAAAATATGTAAAATTTTATTATCTCTAATATAATCAACGATTTAAATTCAACTCTTACCGACATTAATCATTCTTATGATATAATAAACTATATATAATTAAATTAAAGGAGGATCCATGGAAACACTTATTAATAAATTACGTCCAAGTAAAATCGATGATATTATCGGTCAACATCATTTAATTGGTGATGGAAAAGTTCTTACTAAAATAGTTGAAAGCAAAAAAATGTTCTCTTTTATTCTCTATGGTCCCCCTGGAACTGGAAAAACTTCAATTGCTAATGCATTAGCTAATGAACTAGACTATAAATTTAAAATACTAAATGCTGTAAATTGTACAAAAAAAGATTTAACTGCGGTAATTGAAGAATCAAAAAGATTTAAAAAAGTAATATTACTTCTTGATGAATTTCATAGACTAACTAAACCTATGCAGGATATATTACTTCCTGAAATCGAATTTGATAATATTTACGTTATTGGCTGCACAACAAATAACCCATATCATACTGTAAATCCAGCGATTAGGTCACGTTTAATTATTTTCGAATTACAACAAGTTTCAAACAATGATATTTATGAATATCTTAAAAAAATATCAAACAATAAAGAAATATTTCCTAAAGAGTTAAAAATTGAAGATGACGTATTTAAAACAATCGCTTTAAACTCATCTGGTGATTTAAGATTCTCACTAAATACTTTTGAAATTTTATATAATTTATCAAATGAAGGTGAAATTGTCACAAAGGATAAACTATTAAACTTATCTCTAGGAAAATTTAAAGCTTATGACAAAGATGGAGATGCTTTTTATGACATAATAAGTGCCTTCCAAAAATCTATTCGCGGTAGTGATGTAGATGCATCGCTATATTACTTAGCATTATTAATTGATAGTGGCGATTTAGATACAATTTATAGAAGAATGAGTGTTATAGCTTATGAAGATATCGGTCTTGCTAATCCAAATATCGGACCATTTGTTCATGCTGCTATTGAAAGTGCGAAGATGCTTGGATTACCCGAAGCAAGAATACCATTAGCCAATGCTGTCATTCAACTAGCACTTTCTTTAAAATCTAATAGTGCTTATATGGCAATCGACAATGCACTACACGAAACTAAAACAAATCCAAAATTCATAATTCCTGATCACTTGAGAGATGCACATTATTATGGTGCTGATAAACTTAATCGTGGAGTCGGATATCAATATCCACACAGTCATCCAACAGGATATATTAAGCAGCAATATCTTCCAGATAACATAGTAGGAAGAACATTCTACACACCAAAAACAAATAATAAAAATGAACAAAATCTAGCACAATATAAAAAATTTATAGATAATATGAAATAAAAAAAGGGCTAATTCAGCCCTGAAATTTAACAAAGTTCATATGTGAACTCATAGACGCAGTGGTTTATTGACATCTAAATTCTCTTTATAAAAGCTTTTTAGATATCTAATAAACCACTGCGAGAAGTGACTCGACAAAATCGATTTCTCCGAAATCACGATTTTTAAGTCACTCCTTTTTTATTCACCTAATATTTTAACTTCACACTCAAGTTCAACACCTGAATCTTCTAAAACTTTTTTCTGAACTTCTTTAATTAAGTTTTTATAGTCTTCACAAGTTGCTGAATTTATATTAACCATAAATCCTGCATGTTTTTTTGACACTTGTGCTCCTCCAACAGTTAAGCCTTGCAAACCAGCATCTTGGATTAATTTTCCTGCGAAGTATCCTTCTGGTCGTTTAAATACAGAACCACACGAAGGGTATTCTAAAGGTTGTTTATCTGAGCGCATTTTATTTAATTCTTCTACTTTAGAAATAATTTCTTCTTTATTTCCCTTTTTCATTTGGAAATAAACTCTAGAAATAATTTCCTTAGTTTCCTGAATTACAGAATGTCTATATGAAAATTCCATTTGTTCATTAGTATAGATTTTCTTCTCGCCGTCTTTAGTGAAAACTTCAACTTTTTGAACAACTTCTTTCATCTCACCACCGTAAGCTCCAGCATTCATAAAGATTGCTCCACCTACACTTCCTGGAATACCACATGAGAATTCAAGATTAGTTAGGCTATTTCCAATACAAAATTCAGTAAGTTCTTTTAATGTTAATCCAGCATAACAAGATATAACATCTCCTTCTAGTAACTCTATATCATTCATATCACTAGTCAAAGCTACTATTCCTTGAATTCCATTATCCGAAATTAATACATTAGAACCATTACCTAGTATAGTCAATTCAATATTATTTTCATTACTGTATGCTATTATGTTTTGTAAATCTTTTTCGTTATTTATCTTCACTAAAATTTCAGCATCACCGCCTGTTTTTGTAAAACTATAATTTCTTAAAGGTTCGTTATATAATACTTCACTGTTTTGAAGAATATCTTCAATATTTTTTATTTTAATCATTAGTTTCAATCCTTCTTAAAATTTCATTTATAAATATTAATTTTTGTGCTAAATAATCTTTAAATGAAAGTTCTTTGTTCATATTTTTGAATGAATTATAGCTATTTCTTAGCGTATCATTACTAAAAACTGCTCCAGCTTTTATAAAATCTTTGTGTACTTCTGTATCCCGTTGAACAACATTTAATACTACATCGTAACTCATAGTTAAATAATCCGTTATTCTTGCGTACTTAATTACCCCTTTTATTCCATTATGAGCAATTCTATGATATCCTATATTGTTTAATCTTTTTTCATCAAATGTTGTTATTTCATGTAAATTCTCAACAACAACAAGAATATCTACAATTTCTTCTCCTAATACCTGTGTAGTACTAGTTGCTCCTATATGTATAAACTCACATTTTGGCATTTTAGGGATTTCTTGTATTTTTTTTATTTCTTCTAAAAATATGTTAACAAAGACCTCGTTGTCTTTTATTTCTTCAATTTTAACAATTCTCTTATCCATTTATAAAATCCAAT
>CAURVX010000007.1:0-38297 GCA_963528605.1 uncultured Gemella sp. | reverse complement strand
CTTCTTCGATACGTGGTTGAACAGCAAACATTACTTCATATTTTCTCATGTGTGTGTTACCTCCTTTTGGTCTTTGCGACTCTCTAATCTATTAGAGAGTAAGGAGTAATAAAATTACTCTAGCGATTATTATATCAAGTATAAAAACAAAAATCAACTAATAACCATATTTTTTTGAAAATTTTTTAGACAAATTTTTAATGAACTTTTTATTATTTAGTCACCAAAAAATCCTTCTGTAAATTCTCCTTTTTTTTATTTAATACGCCCCTGACTAAATAAGAAAATAAACTATCCCCTTAAAAAACTCTAAGGGGATAGTTAGAAACTACTCTTTAACTTTAAATGAATATACTAAAACTAAAATCAATAGTATTAATAAGCTATATAGTGCAAACAATGCACTAATTACATTAGCGAAAAATAATATAACTGATGTTCCTAATGGCACTGAAATAGTAATAATAGTACTAAAAATACTATATATTGACGTTTGCTTTTCCTCGGGGACTGATTGTAAAATCAATGCATCTAGTTTTGGATTCGATATTCCTACGAAGTAACCTATTATTATAGTTAAAATAACAAGTATAAATTTATTTTGAAGTATCAATAGATTCCCCACATACATAATAAATAAAATTATTTCTAATATAGCATTATTTCTTAAACTCATGTTTTTATAAAAACTAATTTGGTAGACTCCTCCAACAATTGTACTAAGTACTTCTACGATTTCTAATAAAGTGATAGTGTACGCTACATTCCCAAATAGTAAGCTACCATTTTTTACTAAAATTACTAGAAGTAAGGCGACCATCGCAGATGAATAAAAATTCATCCCTAAAAATAGTATAACAAAATTATATATTTTCTTTATCTCACGAAGTATTTTAAAGTTTTCAATAGTATCCTTTAAAAATCTTTTTGCACTCACCTTCTCTGTATTCATAATTTTAAAACTGCCAATCTCTGCTTTCATCGTATTTTTGTATTTTGCCAGTATTAAAAATGCTATCAAGAATAGCGCTGCATTCAACATACCAAAATATGAATAGTTATAACTTAAAAGACCTAGAATAAATACACCTGCAGCCTTCCCACCAAGCGAGATTGTATTATTTATAGAACTGATAAATGCCAGTGCTTCACTAAGTTGTTCTTTACGTACCAATCTTGTATTTATCGACATTGATAAATAGCTATTATAACCACCTAGAATATCCGCAGCTACATTTACAAATACTAATACAATAAAAATCCACCATTGTACTCCATAAATACATACTAAAGCAAATAATGAAAATAATAAAAACTGATAAAATCTAGTAGATAGTATTCTGTTGTACTTATCTTTTGTCTGATCTGCAAAATATCCTAGGATAAACGAGATAACATAAGGTAATGTCGTTGCTATTGACACTATACTCACAGCTAATTCGGGATTCGGTAAACTCGTTGCATAAATAATAAACGCAATATCAAATAGCGTCCTACCAGCATTTCCAAAAGCCAATGAAATAGTGAATAACCTATAGAGTTTATTTTTCAAGAAAATATTCATAGAATATCACCTCCTGTATTAACTATATTTTACATTGATACGCTTAAATTTCCAATATATTGTATAGTTTTTTTTGAAAATTAAAAATATTTATCATAAAACTTTAAATTCCTCACGATTAATAAAAAAGAGTAACTAAATGAAATGCTAATTCCCATGAACTCAAATTCATTTTAGTTGCTCTCTATTTTATATCCTATCCCTCGTGAAATATTCGTACATATCTTCACGAATTGGTGTCTGTATTTTGTAAAGGAACTGAATTACAGTATCTCCGCTTCTTTCTCTAGCTACTAATTTAGGTTCTCCTGTCGTCTTCATCTCACCTAGGAAATAAAATATTCGTGCTCCATCTTTATCGTCTTTATTTTTCCTCATAAATAGATAGATTTTCGTTTCATTATTATAGAAATAGTCGCACTCTTTCGATTCTAAATTCCTTCTCGGCTTCGACATCGAAGTAAATCCATTATCCGGTAAAAATCCATGTGTATAATCTCGGTTAAATGAATTTTCATCAATATCGTAGTTAATAAATACAGGCAAAGTCTTCGTTCTTTCATCGTATTTATAACCACCTATAGCGAGTGGCACATAGTTAATTCCCCATGAGAATAATTTACAAATATCTTCGAAACTATATTTCTCATATAATACAAAATTAGTATCTTTGTATAAATTATCTTTGTAATTTTTATTATATCTGTAAATTCCATAGTCTACCAAATCTTGTAACAATTCCCTAAAAATCTCTGATTGTAGCTGTTCTTCAAATTCTTTAGACATTTTTATCTCAGCAACATTCTCTTTAATAAATATACAATCATGAAACTTTTTCTTAGTGACACTACTAGTTACGAAATTGTTAGTAAGTATCTTTCTACTAACATCCAACTCATAATCTGCAATAAATTTATTATAGTCTTTCAACATAATTTCTTCAAACTCTGTAAGAATATCATACTTCTTCTCATCTAATAACAAACGCAATATTATAAGTTCCTCTATTTTTTTACTCAAGATCAAATTAGTAGAGACAAAATTTAGCATATTCTCTGCGGTCTTTGTCAGTTTTCCACTATATTTAAACTGTTTTTCCTTCTTAGATAAAAATGAATAATAACTTCCAGCTACTTCGAAAATCTTTCTAACGTCAATTGCATCATAGTTTTCAAAGTCTAAATAAGTAGGTATTCTTCCAAGCTTATTTTTAAGCTTATAATATTCATCAGTAACAAATAGCCACGTGTTTAACTTCACATTGTCTATCGCACTATAAATTCGCTGTTTAGAGATTTCATCAAAATGAATAGTCGATGTCCCCGGAATATACCTAGTACCCTGAGATAAAAACTTTCTTACGGTATCTTTATCATAACTGTTATCTCCAGATAGAGCCACAGGAATTAAAAAGTTGTTTTTGTAATTAGCAATAAAATCTATTATTACTACAAAATCCTTATTCGTAGATTTTCGTAAGCCACGACCCAACTGCTGAATAAAGATGATAGAACTTTGTGTAGGTCTTAACATAATTACCTGATTAACCTCTGGTATATCTACACCCTCATTGAAAATATCTACAGTAAATATATAATCTAGCATATCACCATCATTCGCAACTAACTTAGAAATCTCCTGTTCGCGTCGTTCCTGACTATCTTCGCCTGTTAAGCTAGTAGTATTGTAACCACGTGTATTAAATTCTTCACTCAGTACCTTAGCTTCTTGTTTTGACGAACAGAAAACTAGACCCTTTACCCTATCTCCTGAATAACCATAATAATTAATCTTACTTATAATATGCTCGACACGTTCATTAGACACTAGATTTGAAAACTCGCTCAGTTCGTCAATAACCTTACCATCAACTTCTAGATCACTAATCCCAAAATAATGAAACGGACATAATAATGAATTTTCCATCGCTTCTTTTAAACGAACTTCATAAACGATATTATTGTTAAATAATTCATAAATATTAAAATTATCGGTTCTATCAGGGCTTGCCGTCATCCCTAGATAAAATGTCGGTTTGAAATAATTCATCAATCTAAGATAACTGTCAGCCCCTGCCCTATGTACCTCATCTATTATAATTTCATCAAAATGACTATCGTTAAAACTCTTAAAAACATCTTCTTTAGACATAGTTTGAACTGTAGAAAAAATGAAATCCGCTTCTATATTTTTCTCTTTACCTGTAAGTAAACCATAGCTACGGCTAGTTCCAAAAATAGTTTTGAATGTCTCCAGTGCCTGACGAGCAATCTGTTCTCTATGGACTATAAACAACAATCTCTTAGCACCTATACTCTTCATCGCAAAAGCAGCCGCAAATGTCTTACCAGTTCCTGTCGCGGAAATAAGAATCCCCTTATTATCTTGATTACGAAGTTTTTCGAAGTTTTCTATAAAACTCCTTTGCATCTTATTCGGTTTAATTTCCTCGGAAATAATTTTCTTAGTAACAGTCTCAATCTTGTTACTAGCGAATTCTTCGACATACTTATCTTTTATTTCAGAGTAAGCCTTAGATTTCTCCCATAAACTATTAAACTCATCTAAAACATTATCTGTTAGAATCCTATCACCCTCAACAAAAGTATTCCATTCTTTATTTATCGTAAGTGCAGCACTCGTTAAGTTCGAACTTCCCATCAATACTTTCCATGAGTCTCCTTGTCTAAACAAATAACCTTTAGTATGGAATCCATGTTTATTTTCTACACAATCATAAATTTTTAGAGAGATATTTTTAAAATTAGACAATTTCTCTAACACTTTAGGAGTATTAAAATATAAATAATTCGTCGTTAAAATTTTTCCACGAATGTTTTTCTCTTCTAAATTCTTCAAAGTTTGAAGTAAACTAGTTAAACCACTTTCTGAAATAAACGCCACGCTAAAAATAAATTCATCGCACATTTCTAATTCACTCTCAAGCGTACTAAGAACTTTCTTCGCTTCTACATGATTATTATAAACAAATGTATTCTTCATTTTAACCTCCTTTTATTAGATTAGCCATTAATTATTTCATATGTTATTAATGCTTCTTTCATAACTTTTACATTATGAACACGTACCATTCTAGCTCCTCGTTTCACCGCTTCTAGTGATAAAG
The DNA here is from genome assembly GCA_963528605.1 of uncultured Gemella sp. Lineage (GTDB taxonomy): Bacteria > Bacillota > Bacilli > Staphylococcales > Gemellaceae > Gemella. The sequence continues at coordinate 33,606 of CAURVX010000007.1, read as the reverse complement.
CCGCACTTACTATATCCCTATCTTTCGGATTACTATTACCACCTAGCACATAATCTGTAGTTCTCTTTCTGCTTACCGCATATAAGATTTCACACCCTAATGAATTAAGTAATTCTAATTTTCGTGTTATTTCTAAATTAGCCTCTGCAGTTTTACCAAACCCCATTCCAGGATCAACGATAATATTTTCTTTCTTCACACCTGCATTTAGACAAATATCAACACTCTCACCTAATTCACGCACAACTTGTTCAATCTCTTGCCCTTCTTCTACACCACCATTGTGCATAATAAAGATTGGAATATCATACTTAGCAGCGACATCAGCCATAGTACTTCCTTTAGCACCATTCACATCATTTAGTACATCTACTCCTGCTTCAATCATGTATTCAGCTACATTAGGCTTATACGTATCAACGCTAAAACACACATCAGGAAATGTTTTTCTTAATATTGGAAATACGCTTTGTAATCTAGCAAGTTCGTCTTCCTCACTAACTACAGTAGAACCTGGACCAGTCGATTCAGCACCGATGTCAATAATATCTGCACCTTCAGCTACCATCTTACGAACACCTTCTATCGCAGCTTCCGCATCATAAAAATCTCCTCCATCTGAAAAAGAATCAGGAGTAAAGTTTAATATCCCCATAATTAAATATTTTTTTTCATTTAATAATTGTTTTAATTTATTCATTCTGTCACCTTATCATTTTATTTTGCATACCTTACTATTATATCATGTGACTATGGGGTTTGCAGTAAAAAAAGAAGCAATCCTAAAATTATGATTTTAGAATTACTTCTCTATTTTGTTAATTGAGTACTACTCCCAACTTTCTACTCACTCTTTTTCTTCAACGAACGAATAACTGGTTCTTTTCTAAATGCATAATACAACTGAGCAGCCATTACAACCCATAGAATAGGTTCTACAAATATTACTCCTAAATATCCCGCGCTTGGGATAATAAATATTACAAATAATATTTTCCCTACCATTTCTATAATACTTGAAACAAGTGGCATCATCTTTTGCCCTAATCCTTGCAGAGCATTTCTCAATACTAAAAGTATGGCTAAAAATGGATAGAATGCAGAACTAATCTTAAGATATAATGAAGCCTGGTAAATTAATTCTTCATCATTACTTCCTGTAATAAGTTCATTTAAATATGGACTTGCGAAAGACAGCGTAATACAGATTAAGACTGACCAAATTATCGTAACAAGCGCACCCTTACGTAATCCTTCAACTATTCGATTATATTGTCTTGCTCCAAAGTTTTGCGATGTAAAAGTCGTTATAGTCGCACTCATAGATCCTACTGGGAGCAGTACGAACATCATTATTCTCCTAGCACTTGTCTGAGCACTGATAATTACTGGACCTAAAGCATTAATCGATGTTTGTAAGATTACTGTACCAATTGAAACAACAGAAAACATAAGTCCCATTGCCAAACCTTGGCTAAATAAATCAGAATAAAGTTTTTTATTCCATGTAAAATGTTTTTTTGTTGGAATTAGAAATGGTGTTTTTCTACGAATATAGTTAAAACATAATACTGCAGAAATACCTTGTGAGATAATTGTTGCAACTCCAGCTGAACGTACACCCATGTGTAAATATGCAATAAAATATATATCTAATAGAGTGTTAATAATTGCTGAAAAAATTAAGAAATATAATGCAGCCTTACTATCTCCTACTGCTCGAAGTAGTCCCGCACACAAATTATACGCAAGAGTAACACCTACAAATACTACTATAAGATAAATATACTCATAAGACTGAGCAATAATATTACTTGGTGTCCCAAGTAATTTCAATAATGGATATAAAGCAAAATTACCTAATACGGCTATTATAATGCTCAATACTCCACCTATAACAAACATAGCAGCTACAGCACTCTTTAACTTTTCATAGTTTCCTGCACCATAATAACGGGCAATAACTATACCCATACCATTTCCTGTACCTAATGCAAAACCAACTACAAGCTCAAATATCGCAGCAGTAGCTCCAACAGCAGCAAGGGATTCTTCTCCAAGGAATCTACCAACAATCATAATATCTACCGTATTATAGAGTTGCTGAAAAATATTTGCTATCATAACCGGTATCGCAAAAGCAATCATCGCCCGTAAAATCGGACCTTCTAATAAATTTACTGATGTTTTTTTCATAAATAATATTATAGCACTTTGAAATAAAGTTTCAAGAAAAAACCTGAAAACTATTCTGAAAATGGAGAAAGGCTCATCGAAAGATGAGCCATATATTATGAAAAAAAATATTATTAAGTTTTGTTATGTTTATATTATATCCCACTTACCTTATGTGAACTTTATACTATAATTAAAATGAAATTAAAGTTGAAAAAATAATTATTTTCTGAAAAATATTTTACTTAAAGATTTACTTTTTATCAAATTTATTTCTTATATTGACAATACTAAAAATGATGGTATATTTTTATAGTGAGGTGATAATATGCAAAAACACGACATAAAGTATATTACAAATAGAATTTTTAAAAAAACATCTAATCATATTCCAGGAAAATTACAATCCCAGACAAATAAAGAACGATTAGAGGCTAAATTTCTACAAGCAGGAATTAAAGATATCAAAAATAAAGACCTTATTAACGGAGAAAAAATTCTCTCAAATCTGGAAAAGAAATATAATATATAGATATAGCCTACAATTATAGTAACTTCAGAAAATTACTCAAGAAATGGAGAAAGGCTCATCTTTCGATGAGCCATTTATATTATGAAAAAAAATATTATTAAGTTTTGTTATGTTTATATTATATCCCACTTACCTTACATGAACTTTAGACTATAATTAAAATGAAACTAAAGTTGAAAAAATTTGAAAATAACAACTATCTAGTTTTTTCATAATATACTTCAAATTTGGACATTCTATCACTTTATCAATTTTAAAACCTAATTTCTCATACAGTTTCTTAGCAATTATATTAGAATCAAATACTGTTAGAGTTAAACTATCAATATTTTTATCTTCGAAAATATGTTGTACAAAACCCTCTAATGCATTCTTTCCAAATCCTTTCTCTACTTTTTTCGGATTTCTCCCTAAATGGTGTTTTATCCCCCAGCAGTTAAACACAGACCCCACTCTCCCCCCTTATAAATCCAACGATTTCGAGTCACTTGTAAATGTCAATATAAAAATGTACAATTATCCAAAACTAACATGATTTTTTAGTCGATAAGAATTACCTATAATAGGTACTACATGGGTATGATGAAGCAGTCTATCAAGTATAGCTGAAGCCACTTTGTCATCACTAAATAATGTCTCCCATTCAGAAAAAGGAATATTAGAGATAGCTATTATACTCTTCTTTTCATAACGACGGTCTATTAGTTGGAATAATAACCTCTCGTCACCTTTTTCTAAAGGTAAATAACCAATTTCATCTATAATCCATAATCTATATTTTAAATTCGCTATTAAATCATGACATTTTATAAAGTATGTTGAATACCTAGAACTAGCCGCCAATCTTCCTATCGCTGTTGCTAAACGAGTCTTTCTAACACCACTATTACCTATAAATATTAAATTTTTATTGTTTTCTATAGAATTTAAACTAGCTATATTCCTTATTTCTAATTCACTTATATCAGAATTGAATGAAAAATCAAAATCATCTAATGATCTAGTGTAAGGAAAATTAGCTACTTTAATCATAGATTCTTTTACATTTTGCTTTCTCACATCTACTTCATAATCTGTTAGTTTCAATAGCATATTCATTACCGACATTGTTCTATTTTGAGTTAGTTCTATTATCTATCTAATCTGTGATTAAATTGCTATAAATTAAGCTATTCTAAATTCTCTTTTAATCTTTTTTCATCTATATGTATTTAACAAATTGCTCATAATGAGCTTCTTTATAATTTAATTTACATCGATTGAGGGGTGTGAAGTACAGATTTTGACTTGTATTTTCGAGAAATATGAATACATCAAAATTTTCCCTGTTGAAATTTTCGAAAGAGAATCCATTGCAACAGAAACAAAAAAGGAAATAACAAAGCTTCGATTATTTTCTTGAAGAATCTCTCATCCTCCTATACACATACGAATATTGTGTCAAAATACAATAAGTTGTGTGCCAAAATGAGGTGGAAACGATAGTGCTATCACCTAGCTATCCGAACCGAACAGTAAAGCAGACACAAAAAAGCCCGATTACTCGAGCTAAGTGTGTGTGTTATACTTTAACACAAAAATAACTATTCCTATTACTTCATAGATATAATTATTGTTAACGGTTGATACTATATTTTTTCTCCCTCCTAATAAATGCATCTTTTCCACCTTCCAAAATATCACATACATGTTCCCTGATGTTGTATTTTTGAAGTATGAATTCAGATTCAGAATCATTATTACGATTCTCTAAAGCACCGTTTACATAATCAAACTTCTTACCATTTTGATTTGGAGAATTATCAGATTGCTGATTAGCTACAATAATATTTTCCGCATCACCAGATACAACTATATTAGGATTGTGAGTAACTATGATTATTTGTCGATTCTTTTTAGTTTTTTTGATATATTTTGTCAATTCACTATATATTGCCCTGTTATCCAAACTATCTTCAGGCTGATCAATTAATACGGGGATTTTACTATCTGAAAACTCTAATATTAATTTTAATACAATAAACGCTTTTTTACCAGGAGACATTTGTTCAAATTTATCACCTTGATATTCAATCTCAAAACTATATTCGTAAAAATTAGTAGTGAAGAAATGCTCAATATGACTGAATTTGTCCCTATTTCCATTAAATGCAAGACTATCCTCGTCAAATACTGAATCGACAACTTCATCAAAAGAATTTGTCATTTTTTCTATAAAGTCTTGCTTAGAACGACCTCGAGCACTCACATAATCAAATTCAGTCTCTAAATCAATTAAAGAAAAATTGACTGAAATTTTTAAGTTATCTCCACTATCATCTTCAATTGTAAATTTATTCAATAATTCAGTTCTAATATTGAAGTATTCTTTATATTTCGAAATAATTACTTCTTGAATTTCTTTTTTTAACTTATTGAAGTAATCCCTTTGTTTCTCAAATGCCACAATTTTAGCTAAAACCTCACCTTCATTCTTGATTAGGGAAGTTAATTCCACTATCTCTGAGTTATTTTTCATCGCTTCAACACATTTCTTGTATGTGTCATCATTTTCTATATTAGCAATTTTATTTTCAGTATCTTTAATCAGCCTTTCTTTCTCCAATTTTATTACCCTAATTTCATGTTCCTGCTGTGCTCTAACAAAATCATGCAATCGAGCTTTTATTTGACCAATTCTAAATCTTAAATCCGGAGACGGAGAAATTGTTCCATCAAAACTTTGAAATTCAAATGTAATTGGAGGAATACTCGATACATATCGCAAATCAGATTCATGAATTTCTTTTTGTTTTTTTAATGACTTCAATTCTTTGTTTTGATTTTCAAACAAATCTCTTTCTTGTTCAGTTATTTCACTAGCATCTAATAATTTTTTTTTCTTTAATTCATATATATCTATTCGATTTTGAGTAGCTTGCTTCTCTTCTTCTGGCTTAATTAGCTCATGAATATTTTTTTGGTTTTCTTTATAACTATCAAGTAACCTTCTAATTTCAAGATGTAAAGTAGTGCAATTTTGTTCATATTTCTTTAACTCAGAGGCCATCTCTTTAGATTGAATGATATTTCCTACCAAATCTTTAAGCTTCTTATTGTCTCTGGCTAAAGCAAACATATACTCTTGAGGCACATACTCTATCTGTCTGGAATTATCTTCTTGCTGGTCTTTCCAAATAATTTGAAAATCATCCATATTTTCAAAATAATATGAATCACCATTCAGCTCTCGTCCCAACTTTTTAGCTATAGAATTTAGTAGAGTTGATTTACCAGTTGAGCGACCACCTATAATTGTATTTAGATTTTCAGATAGATAAATATCTTGATCGTTATATAGAATCTTATCAATGACAAGTTCATCCTTTTTGAGAGTTGGTTTTTCTTTCTCAACACTAATGCGATATTCTGGTTCATACTTTATTTGCTCCAGACCATCAAAAGTTAAATCTGCTTTTACCCAAGAATATTTACTTCCTATTTGTTCCAAAGAGTGAGAATCTGAGGATTGAAGTAGCGGTCTTACATATGGTGATTTATCAAGCCAAAATTCTCTATCTACCAAAATATTATTGTGTTTACATTTTTTATCTTTACAGGTTGCTGGATTGTCACAACTTGAATGTATTAGAAAGTCTGAATTAACACAGATATTTTCATATACTGCACCATTTTTAGGGTCAGAATCGCTGGTAGCACTACCATGCCCTCTTGAAAGAAACCCTGTCAAAAAACGCCCATTTAGCTCTTTATCATTATTTAATACTTTCAATAATTGACATAAATCAATATTTGCAACATTTTCAATTTCGCTATTTGTTAAAGTATTAAAAGATTTATTAGTGCTACCAATATTAGCCTTTAATTGACCTAATAGGTTTTTGATAATAATATCAGGCAATTTATTGTCAAAAATAATATGATAATCAAAAAGTTGGTCAGATTTATTTATATTTGAAAGCCTAATTTCCAGATTTAAAAAAGTTGCAATTCCTTCTTTATTCAATCTTTCCTTTAACTTAAAATCATCATCATTAAAGTTAAAATAATTAGTCAATCCAACCGCAGAGATATCTTCATCCTTTATCTTTTGAATGAATTTTTCTACATCTGGACTTCCATCGGACATTTTATCAAACTGATTATTTAACACTGTATAGGGAGAATGAATATGTAAATCCCATTTTCTAAACTCTGAACCTCTTTGAATCATTGAATACAAACCTTTCTATATAAAATTATCTTATGTAAAACCCTATAATTACTCGCATTTCCTACAGGCTATGCTAAAATTTCAGACACTATCTTTTCACGCCAGCCATTTTCTATTCTGTGAAGTTCTATATCTGAAAAATCATCTAAATTATCAAAAATTTTCTGCTCACTAACCTCTCTATCCAAAATATTTATAATTTCTGGAATTGTCAAAGCAAAGATATTTAACCCTTTTACACTACCTTTTGTTAATGTGCCATTCAACTGAATAAACGATGTAGCTCTAAAAATATTAACTACATTATCGTCCACTTCATTGGCTACAAATATTGTTTGTAGTGGTTTATTGGTAGATAGTGCTAAATTTATAGAATGACGTATAACTGGCTCTAACTCACCACGCTTTTGAGTTGATTTATCCATTAATGTTGCTTCAAGTAAAAGCATTTTATCATTATATTCAATCTCAATATCCCCTTTATTACCACTAGCATGTGATAGTGGTAAATTATCAGCAGAAAACGTTAGTTGCATAGATTTTCTCAGTTGAAACTTCTTATCTGATATATAATACCATGCAATAGCCAGTATATATTCGAAAATAGTTGGAACTAAAGCATTATCCGTAACAAGCTCTTGAACTTTCTTATCATTTCTTTGAGAAATGAAACTCAAAATTTTAGATACTTTAGCGATATCAAATTCTTGTTCAACAAATTTCCTAAATTCTCTTTCCTGCGCATCTTCTACAAATTGTTTGATATTTGAATTATCAAGAATGCCGAATTCTTCTACAATCTGATTTTGTATTTCTGAAACTTGACTATGAGATAAGTCTAAAATATCTGATATACAAATATCTTGATAGAAAGAACTCTTTATATTATTCTCATACTCTTCATAACTTTCTTCTCCTGATATATTAAAATTCTCATTTAGTAGAGAAAAAAGTTTAGGAAAAATCCAAGGCTGACCAAGCGATACAACTCCTTGATTAAAGCTGATTACTCCAGATAAAGAAAATATTCTTTTACACATATCACTATATTCTTTAATCAAATCATTATGCTTAGACCAAGCAAATGTATAATATATATCCAAATATTGACCCGATAGCAATGGGTTATCACTGTTTTTAGTTACAAACTCTTGAATAGAATCTTTATTTTTATACTTGAAAACAGCCTTACCGTCTCCAAAAGCTTTCTTAATAGCAGCTTGGTTAGAAAGTCTTATCATTTCTTCTAATGATTGCTCAGTCTTTTCTTCTATAAATTTTATGATTGAAAGAACAAAACTTTTATATTCTAAACTTTTATTACTATTCTTTCGATTTGGAAAAAGCTTTTTGAAGTTTTTATCCGAAAAATCTTCAATATTAAACATTTTGCGAGCTTCGTCCACTCTTTCAGGAATTAATATATGATTAGCAAACTCTTCATCTCTATAATGTTCAAAAGTTTTATTGTTATCATAAACAGATTGGTAATTATTGATAATCGCTCTGATTTTTTCTTCTGAAAAGTTTGGCTTAATGCTTTCCACTATCCATAGAAAATCTTTAACAGGAACTTTGCTATATCTATTCAAAAAAACAAGAGCAAAACGAAAATTATAGAAGTATTTGTTATCAACACTGTCATAAATTCGTAACTTCAACAATTGCCTAAAATAAACAATATTATCTATCGTTAAACCAAAAAGTTTTTCTAAGCTATCAAACTCTCGCTCTGTCTTAGAAATATAATTCAACCCGACCTCGGACAATTTCCTAGCAGAGTTGATAAACCCCATCTTAACAAGTGCATTTGTTAAAGTTCGTCCTCGCTTATCTAAACCAGTAACTTCATTTCGATTCAAATTTCCAAAAAGATTAATTCCATCTTCTTCTTCTACTTTTGCAAAATCGCTTAACACTCTTGAATAAAAACTTGCTTGACTCTCATTGTTCCATGTCTGATTTGACTGATTATGTTTTTTAAGAGTTTTTAAAATCTGTTTGTAGATAGGGATAACTTCTTTAACGCGAATACTCGTATCACCCATATTAAAAATACTTGTTGACTCTTTTAATCTCATATATTACCTTTCGAATCATAGTTCATAATTAAAACTTCGACAGTATTACTCATTTTTGCCTTAGACTGATAATTACTATTATTGTAATGATAATTTAATACATGTAAATTATACTTCGAAGCCCATTTCATCAATTCTTTATTTTCTTTATTATTATGTATGACAACATTAGAAAGAGCAAAATAAGCTCCCTTATCATTCACTTTGTCTAAATACTCAAACAAATCCAAATCATCCTTTAAAGTCCACGCACCATTTTCATTGTAAGAAGCAGTAGTAATGCGATAAGGAGGATCTGCATATACAAAATCTCCTTTACTTACTTGATTTATAGTTTTACGGAAATCACAAGACTGGATAGTGAAATGATGATTTTGTAAACTTTGAATGAACGTGATTAGTTTAGTTTTCATATTAGCATTAAAATCACGCTTACCTACAGGAAGATTATACTCTCCTTTGCTGTTAAATCTGATTTGATTGTTAAAACCAAATACAATTAGTAAATAAAATAATATTTCCTTATTAAATTTATTGTAGTTTTTACCGTTATAATCTTGGCGAAGTTTTAGAAAAGCTTCTTTATTATACGAACCCAGTCCTGTAGAGCTATTTACACCGTAATGAGTATAACTATATTTTTGTGTGTTTGAAAGTTTATAAAATTCTATGGCTTTCTCTACTTTGTCCAAAAACACCCCTACATCTTTTTGCCTTTCCAAATATTTATAAAAATCAATTACTTCCTTACTTATATCATTGAGGACATATTTTTTCATTTTTGATTTATTAATATTAGCAAGATTAACTGCCACCGTTGCTCCACCAGTGAATAAATCAATAAAATTATTGTAGCTTTCAGGAAAAAGAGGTAATAACTGAGGGAGTAATTTATACTTTCCTCCAGTATAGTTAAGTGCACTCTTGATTAACTTTTTTTCTTTTTTTTCCCCTGGAGAAATTATGCATAAATATAGCAACTCCTTGTGATTTTCAATTTTAGACTTACCAGTTGTGAAAGGTGAGAAATCAGTTTCAAATACTTGAACCTTACCTCGTTTTGATAAAATCTCAATTATTTCTTCGTTTGAAATTTTAGCATTCGAACGGGAATTACCTTTTTTATTCATATTGTTATAGCTAACCAATATATACTTAGCATTAATGTTTAGAATTAAATCTTCAAAAGCTTGAGGAGCCTTGCTTTTTGTATAATCCGACCCTTTTTCTGAACGATTGACTGCTTTTTTCGCTACACCCTCTACGTCTGGTTTTTTCCATTCAGCAATATTTTCTAAAACATGGTAGGCATTTTCATAGCCACGTGAATTATATGGAGTATCAATATAAACAAGGTCTGCATATATTTCTTTAACTAATTTATTGGCATCTTTATTATAAATTTCATTCTGATTGTTTTCATTATACTCAGGAACTCTTAAATATATCTCCTTGCAAGAATCCATTTTTTTTCTATAAGCGTCATAATGACCTACAGTATTAGCTACTTTATCCATAGCATAAAGCAAACTTGTAAGCAACATAAAATATTCTCGCTGATTTCCTAATTTATATTTTTCAATTTCTTCGCGAATTGAGTCAATCTTTCCAGCATTTTCTTCAGAAAAGTAAGCGCCACCAAAATTCTTAGAAACATATCCTTTTTTAGGGGATAAATTATTTAATTCATCAATTATATGAGAAACTTTATCAATATCTACATCCTCATTCGAAAACCAAGTTTGAAAGGAAACAAAGTTGCTATAGAGTATATCATTCACTATAACTTTTTTATTCTGTTTTCTAAATAAGTCTGCAACAACACCTGTTCCACCAAATATATCCGCTACACTATCAATACTTCCAATATTTTCTGATACTGTCTTTAATATGAAATCAAGCATCTTTTGTTTACTTCCAAGATAGCGTCGATTTCCAATTTTTAATGTCTCTTTATTTGAAACATAATATTTTGCAGAAGTTTCTTCTGAAATCACTCTCACAATCTCTTTTTCATTTTCTTCTACCCATTCATAAGCAGAACGCTTATTTTTTCGAGGTTGAGAAATTATTCCTTTTTGCAGCCAATTATTCAATGTCTGTCTTGTTATACCATATTTATCGGCAATTTCTTGTGTTTTCAACATTTAGGCATCCATCTCCTTTTACAGTAATGAGTATATCATATTTGAGTGAATTATCCAAGCAATATTCATACATAAAATAAAGAAAAATCTCACGAGGGGGGGTGGGCTAAACAGAACGCTCATTTTGTTCACACTCTAAATGTCTTAGAGTATTTTTCTTGTGCAAAACATATTATTCTTCAGTCAAATCTAAGACTTTCATCGCAGCGGTGTCCAAGTCCGTTCCATTTCTAGAACTTCTGAAATCAATTCCTTGGTTCTGACACTCCATTGTATGAAGAAAAAAATTGTTAAAAGCTTTCACTGCTCAACTATTCTTTTCTCTTAAAGCTTCTTGTTTTTTCGCTAAAACCTGTTAATGCTTGAATTTCCTCAGCATCATCGGTGTAAGTCAATAATCTACGAGCAAGGTTTTCTTTTGAGTAAGTATTAGATGCAATATTATCCCAAATGTTTTGTTTATAGTGTTTCGAATATATGTGAGTTAACTCTAAAAATAGATTTCTACCGCCTGCTCAGCAGATTGTTTCATTTTCTACCGAACGGAAGGGATTAAATATTCTCAGAAGTTCTCTGGGAACTTACGAAAACATTAAATTTTACGGCTTTATTGTATACAAATATTTATACTTTATCAATATCTGGAATGTAGTTCAGCCTTTTATTGTGAGTAAAAGGGATAATGTTCCAATACAATAAAAATATAATTATACTAAAATCATAATATTCGAAGGAAATAAAATAACATATATTTTCTCAAGACAACAAAATGTAAAATTAAATGACATCCAAGAAAACAGATACCTTATCATTTTAGATGTTATTAATGAATTTAAAACAAAAAAACGTGCTGTTTCTTTACTTAATCTAACAGAAAGAGAAATTAATAAATTAATAAAAGTAGCTGAGACAGGGGAGCTGCTGATTTTATTCATAAAAACACTGGCATTTCACCTAGTAATAAAATCCCTGATTCTATCAAACACCAAATAGTTTCTTGATATAAAGATACTTACTCATCTCCTATGGCTCATCCAAGCGGTAACACGGAAATACTTCTACATATTTTTATCTTTAAGAATTTTTTTCGCTATTTTTAATTGATAATTTAGGACATTTTCCCTTTTGCTTGACATAAACCACTGCGTCTATGAGTTCTCATATGAACTTTGTTAAATTTTAAAACTTTTGGGTCAATCCCTAGCTAAATCCCTTCCACAAATCCACCAAAATTATATTCTTTACAATTTATCTTTATCATTATAAAATTAAATGTATATTATTAGAAATGTTGGTGCTTATTTATGAATTTGAATTGTAAAATAAAATTTGAGAAATATTTAAAAGAAAATAATTTAGAAGATAAAAATAACATACTTAAACTTTTCAGTCAGTTAAGTTTAGAACAACTTGCTGAAAAACTTCTAACTTTAGATGAAGATGAAATTGTAAACTACGGAATTGAATGTGTCTGTGAAGAACTTCTTATTACTTCATCATATAAAATAGAACGTACTGGAATGAAGCTAGGTCTTCATAGAATGGAACATATTCTTGAACTTTTTGACCATCCTGAAAAAGATCTTAAGGTAATCCATGTTGCTGGTACTAATGGTAAGGGTTCTACTTGCTCTTATTTGAAAGATGTCTTAAAAACTAAGTATAGAGTCGGATTATACACAAGTCCTGGTATGCTGAGTTTTAACGATAGAATTCGTGTTAACGATGATTTTATTTCATATAAGGAAGCTTATCGTTTATTCAAACTAGTTCAAGAGACTTACGATCAAAACAATCCAGATCCAAGTGATAAACTATCATTCTTTGAAATTATCACTGGTGTAGCTCTATTATACTTTAGAGAGCAAAAAACAGATTTCGTAATTATGGAAGTTGGGCTTGGCGGAAGATACGATGGAACAAATATTTTCAAAGAAAAAGTATTATCTATTATTACAAAAATCGGTCTAGATCACACCGCTATTCTTGGAGACACTCTTGAGAAAATTGCTTATGAAAAAGGTGGAATTATTCAAGAAAATGATAATGTTCTAATTTATCCTGCATCTGAAGGTGTCGTAAATGTAATAAAAGATATCTGCCAGGATAAAAATGCTAGCTTAAGTATCCTAAACGAAAAAGATATCGTTGTGAACAAAGTTGAAGCTAGAGGCAACGAGTTTTCATATAAAGGTGTAGATTATTCTACAAAAATGGTCGGTGCACACCAAACTTTTAACGCATCTTTAGCTTTAGAAGCATTATCTAATCTGAAAAAACGCAATATTATCGATATAGAAGATAGTGTCATAAAAGAAGCCTTAAGTAAATCAGTTTGGGTAGGTCGTTTAGAATGGATCCGCGACAATATTCTTCTAGACGGTGCGCACAACAATGATGGTATTGATAGTTTAGTAGCCTACCTAGATAAGCAAAAATTCCCTAAACTTAAGATTCTACTTGGTATTCTGGAAGATAAAGACTATAAAGATATGATTGAAAAATTAAAAACTATTCCTGCTGAATTCTCAGCAACTAAAGTTCCAATAGAGATTAAAGAATCAAATCTTGATAACCTAGTTCAAAGTTTTGGTGATACTCATGTTGCTAAATATGAGAATTATGAAGTTGCTTTAAACAATATTATTCCAAAGCTACAAGACGATGAAATCCTTCTAATTACAGGCTCACTTTATCTTATCTCAGCGGTAAGAAGTGAAATATTAGAGAAATATTAGAAATATTAAAAATCCAGAAGGTAACTTAAAAGTTAGCTCTGGATTTTATTTATTGATTTTAATACATGGAATAGAAAAAAGAACCAGCAGCGATGCCGGTTCTTTTTTCTATTCATAGTTTTCTACAAAATGTTTTATCGCCGCTGCAAAGTCTTCTACTACATGTGTAGCTTGTCCTTTTACTTCTTGTGGCGCGCGGTTCATACAGTATGAAACATCAGCTACCTTAAACATATCCACGTCATTTCCTGAATCTCCTAAAGCTATTACTCTATCATACCCTGAACTGATAGCTTCAATACCACTAGCTTTAGAAATATTTTTTGCTGTGATTTCCATACGTGTTGAACCTGATTTATAAATTTCTACTTCTGGAAATTTCTCTTTCATTATATCGTAATGATAATCTAATTGTTCTTTGGTTGGTCTTACATTTATTTTATAGATTATTTTTCCTTTTAGTATTTCAAAAGGATTCTCAACACAAATTAGCTCCATGTTCCATAATCTATCTTTTTTCTCATGGTCAAAGTTACCGATACGCTGTTTCCCATCTAAAGCATCAAATATTAATTTGCTTTCTTTTAGATATTCGAATATTCCAGTTAAATCTTTAGTAGGAATATGTTTTTCAAAAAGAACTTCATCTTGTCTTGTTACGACCGCTCCGTTAAACCCTATCATGTGTGTAACATCCATATCATTACCTTCAGCAATGTATTTGATTTCTTCAACAGAACGCCCAGTCGCAACTGAGAAATCCCCGTAATCTTTAGCATCATGATACGCTTTTAAATCTTCTTTTTCGACGAATACTGAATTTTTTACAAATGTTCCGTCTAAGTCCGTAACAAACAAATTCTTCATGAAACTATTCCTCCATACCAAGCATGTCTTGGATTTCCATTTTTAATACATTAGCATGAGATCCATAAATTGATTGCATTTGCATATCACTTTCTGCAAATCCCATAGCTCCAAGTTTCGTTGTAATACGTTCTTGGTCTACTACACTCTTATCTTTTACATTAATTCTTAAACGAGTTATACAAGCATCTACAGCTTCGATGTTATCTGGACCACCATGTGCTTTAATTAATTCAGTAGCTTGTTTTCTAATTCCTTCTGGTGTTTTTTGTACTGTTTCCATTACTTCATCATCACCAGCAACTGTTATATCAGTTGCTTTTGGTTCTTCTTTACCAATTGTAGCAATTTCTACACCAAGTTTAGCACGAGCCTCATGTTTGTTAGATAATTTAACTTCATCACTATCTTCACGACCAGGTGTTTTAAGATCAAATTTAACAATCATAAATCTGAATACGATATAGTAAATGAAGAAGTAAACTACACCTACGATTGGTACTAACCACCAAGCTGTTTTAGGACCTTGAAGTACTCCATAGATTACCCAGTTAATAAATCCATGTCCAGTTGGAGTTGCTACCCCTGCGCCTAACATGTGCATTACAAATAATGCTGATCCAGCTAAGAATGCATGTACTACATAAAGAATTGGTGCTACGAATAAGAATGTGAATTCAATTGGTTCTGTAATACCTGTTAAGAATGAAGTACCAGCTGCTGCGAATAATAATGAACCTACAACTTTACGTTTTTTCTCATCGGCAGTTTTGTACATTGCATAAGCTGCACCAGAAAGACCGAACATGAAGTAAACGAATTTACCACCATTGAATCTTGTAATACTTGGATCTACGTGTTGTACGTTTGGATCAGCTAATGAAGCTAAGTAAGCATTGATTGTACCAACTACACGTTGTCCCCCAATTTCCCAAGCTCCACCTAATTCTGTTGTACGAACTGGCCAGTTTAAACCGTGGTGAAGACCGAATGGTAATAATGCTCTTTCTACTAAACCATACAGGAACGTTCCAATAGGTCCTGATTTAAGGATGAAGATTGATAATACACTAATACCTTTTTGTACTGGAGGCCATACGAAGAATAATCCAGTTGCAACTGCTGACATGATTACGATAGTTGCGATAGGTACGAAACGTGGTCCACTGAAGAATCCAATAACTGTTGGTAATTGAACTTTAACAGCCCACTTATGGACGAAGTATACCACTATACCTACGATAATACCACCAAATACACTAAGGTCCATTGTTTGAATACCAAGTACTTTTGTCTGCATAGCATTTGATAATGCTAATTTCGCTTCATTACTTGATAATTTACTAGTATCTACTAATTTGTGACTTTGTACTAATAGGAAGTTAAGTACGTAGTGTAATACGATGAATCCTAGTAAACCAGAAAGTGCAGCAGAACCTTTTTCACGTTTTGCTAAACCTACAGCTACCCCAACTGCAAAAATAATTGGTAAGTTGTTGAATGCTGTATCTCCTAATACGATTAGGAATTTCATAATAAATTGAATAATGTCATTTTTTAATGCTGGGAACATTTTTAGTGTGTTTGAATTACTGAAGGCTGTCCCGATCCCTTTAATAATACCTGCACCAGGAAGTACAGATACTGGTAATAAGAACGAACGTCCAAATTGCTCAAAAGCAGAGACGAATTTATTTTTTTTCTTTACCATTACCTTTTCTCCTTTGTTATTTTTTATAGGTACATTATAACAAATTTGAAAACGGTTTTTCCGATTTCGCCTAAAAGTTTCTTGTTTTGTAATTTATTACTATTTTAGTAAAATTTTACTTAACTCTAGAAAACCTTAACAATATAACTTTTATTTTTCTATAATTTGTGATATGATACTTTATGCTGAGTAATCAAATGAAAATCTTTAGTAAATTTTACTATAGGGGGAACTTTTTATGTTTTTTGAGAATTTAAAAGAAAACTATGATAGACTATCTATTTCAGAGCAACAAGCTATAGATTATTTAATGAAACAAGATAATATCGAACATACAACCTTAAAAGAAATTAAACAGGCTGTTCTTGTTTCATCTTCTACCGTAATTCGTGCTTGTAAAAAATTAGGTTATAATACTTTTATCGATTTAAAATATGATTTAAAAATAAATAAGGAGTTATCTAAAAACAATAAAAACTCAACTTCCTCTAACTTCATTTCGTTAAAAGAACAGCTTAGCGTTGAATTTTCTAGAACAATGTCTATACTTAATCAAGAAGATTTTGATATTTTCGCAGAAAAAATTATTAATGCTCGCCGTATTTTTTGTATTGGTAGTGGCTCTAGTTACATGGTTATGAGTGATTTTAATAGAAAACTAAAACTCATTAATCTTTGGTCAAACGATTATTTTGAACATTATTCTATTAAAAGAATCCCTGATATTAGCAAAAAAGATGATGTCCTTTTAGTATTTTCTCTAAGTGGTAATACTGACGTTATTAACGATTGCGTTCTAGAATCTAAACAAAACGGGACTACTATTTTATCAATCACAAGTCTTACCAATAGTCCTCTTGCAAAAATGAGTGATCACTTGATTAAAGTTTATGATGCACCGAAAAATAGAAAAAAAATCCGTTCTCGATTAATGCTAAGCGTAGTTGGAATTATTTTGTTTGAAACTATCGTTAACACTATCAGTCCCGGAGAATATGTAATTGATTAAAAATAAGCTTCAAAATATTTTTCTTGAAGCTTATCTTATTTAATTTATGATTTTTCTATTCATCGAATTTAACAACAAATTTCAAAAGGAGGTGAACTAATCTCACCTCCTTTTTAATTATTATTTTTTACTTTTCACTTTATTTTTAGGAACACGTTTTGATGAACCTATATTCCAAACAGTTTCCTCTTGCGAAGCTATTTCTTTATAGATACTTGCATTACTTTGCACTGAGTTTTCTACTTTTTTAGCTTCTACCGTTTTTTTTTCTACTGATTGTGTTTCAGTTTTTTTCACTTCTGGAGTAGTGGTTTTTACAGGATTATTAATAGATAGTCCTGTAGTTGATATACCTACCTGTTTATTTGAACTTTCAGCAGTGTTGCGTGTTGCTGAACCATATACAGATGAATAAACCGGTGAGGGTTTAAATTTACCTACGTTACGGGTTTTTGGTGTAATAGTATTCGAACTCATCATTTGGCTAGTTACCGATTTAGTCGATGTCGATAATCCTGTTGAGGAATATTTTTCAAAAATAGCATCAAGTATTTTTTGATTATTTTCTATTTTCTCTTTACTTACAGGTCTATAACCGTAATCAACTGTTTTATATTCCCCTAGTTTAGTACCATTACCTTTATCGAAATATTCAGAAACATCATTACTATATAATTTTTCTGTATAATCGATTCCACGTTCCACTTCATCATCTTCTTTTACTTCTTGATGAGCTTTAACGTCTTCTAATCTCTTCTCAGCAACTTCCTTAGGAACGACCTTCTCATCAGTGAATTTATCTACATCATTAGTAACTTTAACAACTTTATTATTTGGTGAAA
Organism: uncultured Gemella sp.; assembly: GCA_963528605.1. Lineage (GTDB taxonomy): Bacteria > Bacillota > Bacilli > Staphylococcales > Gemellaceae > Gemella. Next base: position 15,291 of record CAURVX010000007.1, on the reverse strand, counting down.
CCTCTCTTAATAAGCTATCGATATTCACTGAATCAGCTGATTCTTCAAGGTAATTTTGCTCTTCAAGTTCTTCGATTTCCTCTTCATCTAAGTGGTAATCACTATAACCTGATAATCTATCTTTTTTAGCCTCTTTAAGTTCTTCATAGTCTTCAACTTCGATATCTTCTATCTTAGCCACTTCTCGAACTAAATCAACATAAGACTCTTCTTTCTTGTCTTTTCTTAAATCTTCTAGATTTTCATTTAGTTCTTCGATTTCTGGTAGAGTTTCTTCTTTTTTCGGTGAAACATCTATTTTTTCAGTCTCAATTAGCTCATCTAATGCTGTTCTTTCTTGTGAACTGTCTGCTTTTTTACCTTCGTATAAACCTTTTCTGAAGTTTTCTACATCTTCTGTTGTTTCTTGACTTCCTTCAAATCGGTCACCTACAAGTTTTTTACTAACTCTATCGATATCATCTTCAAATAAATCATCAGCACCTTCTAGAACATCATGTACAGAAGTATATTTAAGTTTTTCACGACGACTTCCTTCTGCATCAAGTTCTCTAACTTCAAGTTCAGGAGTTTCCTTTTCATAGACTTTGCTTTCTTTAGCACGAATTTCATCGAAAATACCATCTAATTTTTCGTTTTTCTTAGTGTATAGAGGATTATCTTTTTCGATTTTATCACTTCTTCTCTCAAGTGTATTGAAGTTTTCTTCAAATTCTCTTCGTGCTTCTCTATTCTTAGTAACTCTTTCTTCTTGAACTGGAGTTTCTTCCTTAGTTTGTCCTTTGAATGAACTTGCTACTTCTTCTTTCAACTCACTACTGTCTTTACCTAGTACTACACTATCTCCAAGAGCATCAATCTTATGGTCTTGTTTTAATCTCTTAGTTCTTACAGCTGCAAGCGTTGGATGAATTCTTCTCGGCGGATTTTCATCAAAGATATCAACATCACGAATCTCAGAATTTTTCACTCCAAGTTTTTTCAGGGCATCACCTAAGTCTGTTACTTTTCCTGCTGGTGCTATTTCTTCTTTTTCTTCATATGCTGTAATATCAATTTCCTCAAATTCAGGTATAGCTTTTTGTTCTATTTCTTCTTCTACAAACTCGATTTCTAACTCATCTTCATTTTTTTCTATAACTTTTTCTTCTTTAAATTGAGATTTTTTCTTATCAGATTTTTTCTCTTCTAACTCTTCTTCGAAATCATCTAATACTGCATCTAATTCCTCTTGATCAATTTCATCATCACTCACATTGAACAATTTATCTTTTAGTCTTGAGAAGAATCCTTCTTTTTTCTCAGTTTCTTCTTCATAATCAGACTCATCATATTTTTCTTCAACTACTCTAGATTTTTCTCTTTGTTCTCGTTTCTGACGTTCTAGATATGTTTTATAATCCTCAGCTTCATCATCGTCTCCATCTTCTTCATCTAGATATTCATCATCTAAGAATTCTTCATCTTCTTTTTTATTAGAACTGAATAATCCTTTGAATTTAGAAATAAAGCTATTTTCTTTTTTAGATTTTTTCTCTTGTTCTAATTCTTCTTCGTAGTCGTCTTCGTTATCTTCAAAGTCATCGTAGTTATCTACTTCAAAATCATCAAGATTAACTTCCTCATAATCCTCAAACTTTTCTATCTCTTTCTCATCACGTTTTCTAGTACTACGTTGTGAACTAAACTCATCCTCATCAAATGATTTTTTTGATTTATTAGAACTGAAATCTATTTCGAAATCCTCATCTTCCTCAAGATAAACTCTCTCTTTTCTTCTATTTTCAGCTCTTTTTTCCCTGCGTTCAGCTAAATCATCTTTTTTCTCATTTTTAGCTATACTTTCTTCGTATATCTCATCTTCATCTTCTTCTAAAAACCACTTTTTCCAATTCACCATATTTTACACCTCCTAATTAGATTTTTATTTAAGATTTAAATCTTTCACACGAGTTCCTACTTTAGTATCCGCCTCTAATACTAAAATACCTCTTGCTTCTTCTTGTGGTAAACCTAGTTCACGTTTTGAACATAACATACCATTTGATTCAACTCCACGCAGTTTTGATTTTTTAATTAATAGACCACTTGGCATCATTGCTCCGCTTAGAGCTACTACTACCTTTTGTCCTGCTTCTACGTTTGGAGCTCCACATACGATTTGTAGTGTTTCTTCTTCATTAACTTTTACTTCTGTTACTTTTAATTTATCTGCATCTGGGTGTTTTTCACAACTTAAAACTTCCCCAACTACGAAGAACTCATCATTATTACCTTCTAGATCAATTTTAATTCCGTTTTTTTCTAATCGTTTTTGAAGGATTTCTTTTTGATCTTCCGTTAAATCGATACTACCTTCTCCATCTAATTTTAAGTTCTCAACATTAAAAATATTTAAACCAACTAAAGCTCCATTTCCATCTTTAATTAGTGTAATATTCTTCTTGTCTTCATATGTTACCTCTTCCTTACTTTGAATAGTAATTAATAATGTTTCTCCTAACATCTTCTTATTGTAAAAAAATAACATGAATCTCTCTCCTATAATAAATTTTAAATTTAAAGTTATTCTACAAAAATAAAATAACTCTCTAGTTCTTTTCCATCGTATTTAAACGTTATTGTTGTTATCGGTACCAGTCCTTCTGTGAAAAAATGCACCATCATTTTTTGTAAAATTTCTAGTCCTTGCTTATTCTGTACATCTGCAATTATCAATGTATCTTGATGAGGCAAACCTACATAGAATGAATCACCTATTTTGTCATAAAAGAAATTCAAGACATTTTTATCAATTATTCTCGCCCCATCGTAGCCGTCTTTTGCATTTAGAAAATAGAATTTATTTCCTGAAACTTCATCCACATTATACTTAAGCGGTAGTTTTTCTAAATTATCTTTAGCAAATCCTAAAAATTCTTCTTCAGTTTTAGAAAATCTACTTAAAAAACCACCATCTAATAATTTATAACCATCTTTAAAATCATAAGCTAAATATATTCTAGTTTCATTTGTATGATCAAAGTTAACAAGATTTTTCTCGTTATCTTTGTTAAAACTACTAGCTCTAACCACTGGAAAAATATTTTCCAATAATTCATCCTCAGTTATATCATCTATAGAAAGTTTTTTTTGTGCATTGAAGTTTCCTACTATGTAGTAAACAAATTCTTCTATCTTCTTGTCACTTTCACTAGTTTTCTTATCTCCTAGCTTCCTTACAAAACTATCTATATCAATCTTAGCACGGCGATTTTCATATTCTAAAATAAAAACACTGCTTTCTTTTTCTCGCCTCTCATGAATTTTTAAAGTAGGTAGTTTTTCTATTATTTTTTCAAATATATAATCTCTTGAATAAGACATAATGCCTCCTATTTTGTGTATAATATGGCAACTTAATTATACCATATTTATTCGCATTCAATCAACACAATTAAGCAATATATACAAATATTATTCACTATTTTACACTATATATATTTTATTGCAGCTTTTCTTTTATTTTGTTATAATTTTATATATATACTTCGGAGGATCTTTTATGGATATAGAGATAAAAAGAGCCGAATTACAAACAAAATACAATAACTGGATTAAAAAGAATACACGTAGATTAGTAGTTGCTCTTATAGCTTATATAGTAATTATCCTTATAAATTTTTTACTATTAAAAAACTCTAAGATTACTCTTTTTTCAAGCTTTTTATTTTTCACATATACAGTTTATGTATTATCATTAATTTGGTTTATAAAAAATAAATTAATCGCAAATATCGACTCTGTTGATTTCGATGTAAAATAAAAGTACTTAAACTAATCACTTGGGATTATTTAAGTATTTTTATTTTTTCTGTAAATTATCATAGATTCTTTGGCATTATAAGACTTGTTTTGTGCCTTTATTTATGATAAGTTGAAAGTGAAAAGTAATAGCAGGTGTCTTAAGGAGCAGCTCAAAAATCATGATTTCAAATAATCGATTTTGTTGAGTCATTATAAATAAGGGGGCATAAAAATGTATATTCCAACAGTAGTAATAATTTGTATAGTATGTGGCGCTATAGGGGGAACTCTAGGTTATTGTCTAACAAAAAAGAATAAAAAAAATAAAGAAGACGAATAATCGTCTTCTTTTACTAATTTATTACATTCCCCAAGCTGATAAACCTTGTGCTTGATATGCACGAGTTGCTGAGTCGATTTGATCTTGAACTGTTGCTGTAGATCCCCATCCAGGCATTGTTTGGAATAATCCACTAGCTCCAGAAGCATTTCTAGCTCCTACTTGACCATTTGATTCACGAGCGATGATGTGTTCCCAAGTTGATGCTGGTACTCCAGTACGACGAGCCATTTCTTGAGCTGCTGCTGCTCCATCTGCCCCTGCAGTGTTACCATTTGATAATACAACAGATCCACCTGGTGCTGAATATGATTGAGCTGGTGCTGCGTAAGATTGTTGCGCTGCTGCTACTTCTTGTTGTTGAGCTGCTGGACGTTGTTTAGTTCCTACTACTACAACTTTTGCTGTAGCTTCAGTGATTACTTTCTCAGAAGCAACTTCTCTAGATACTTCTTTACCTTTTTCTCTTACAACGTTGTAAGTAACTTCTTTCTCACCATTTTTACCTTCAACTTTTGTAACTTTCTCATCTACATATTTAGAATCATCTTTTTCTTCTTTTGTTTCAAATTTAATTACTTCTTTTTTAGTTTCAGTAGTTTTTCCAGTTCTAGCAATTTTAATTGTATCAACTGTAGCTACTTCACTGTTTAATCCTGGTGTAACTTCATCTTTTTCACCAATAGTGATGTTTAGTTCTTTTAAGATATCTTCAACTTTTTTGTAAGTAGTTTTTCTTACCGTAGTTGTATCTCCATCAACGATTGTTATTTCATGAGCTTTATAAATGCTGATAGTTTCCCCACCATTTACTTTTGTATCTAATCCTGGTTCTACTCTATCATCTGCACCAAAAGGAATATCATTGGCGATAAGAACTTCTCTTACTGTTCCTTTTTTAGTTTTCAGCTCAATTTTGTTAGTATTATCTAGGTTTACGGCAAAAACATTGTGTCCTGTGTATTCTTCCGCTACTACGAAAGCTCCTGATAATAATAATCCCGATGTTGCCGCTGCGGCTATAATTCTACCTAATTTCATGTATTAATTAATCTCCTTTTTATCTTCTAATCCGAACAACGTACATGCATTATTGAATGTTTGTTTTGTTAGTTGTTCATACGACATTTCTTTAAGATCTGCAATTTCTTGTGCTACATAATGCACATATGCAGGTTCATTTCTTTTTCCTCTATACGGTGTTGGTGTTAAGTACGGACAATCCGTTTCAATTAACAACTTATCTAATGGACAAGCTTTTGCTACTTCTTTAGGTGTTTTTGCATTTTTAAATGTTACTGGTCCACCTAATGAAATATAGAAGTTCTCTTTTAGCATTATATTCATGCTTTCTACAGAACCAGAAAAGCTGTGCATTATTCCACCAATTTCACTAGCTTTTTCTTCTTGAAGTATTTGTATTGTATCTGCCATAGCATCACGAGTGTGAATTACTATTGGTTTATTTACTTCTTTCGCTAGTTGAATTTGTCTTCTAAATACTTCTTTTTGAACATCCTTTGGACTTTTATCCCAGTGATAATCTAGACCAATCTCTCCGATAGCTACTACTTTATCATTAGTTAAAGCAATTTTTTTTATCATTTCATATTTTTCTTCTGTAAAATCAATTGCTTCTACTGGGTGCCAACCTACTGTTAAATATAAAAAATCATATTTAGCTGTGATTTCCAGTGCTTTTTCTATACTTTTATCATCGAAACCAACTATATTTATTAATTTTACTCCCGCTTCTTTCGCACGAGCAATGGTTTCTTCTAAGTCTTCTAAATAAGCATCATCATTTAGATGCGCATGTGTATCAAATAACATACCACGCCTCCTTATGTTAATAATTATATCAAAACAACGTTTCATTAGAATATCTAAACTATTTCAATTATGTTACAATACATTTTCAATTAACGGAAATATTGTTACTTTATGTGTTTCCAGCAATATTTAGGGAGAATTATTGTCTTTTTTCAATAACTATTTCTAAATATTTAAGGAGCTGACAAAAAAGATGCCTTAGAGCATTTAAACACTCTAAGACATCTCTATAAAATGAGTTTATTATATTTAATTTAGTTCTCCATGGTACCAAACACGTACTTTACCCTTCCCTATTGGATAAATATCACTGAAGTATAATGTACCTGAAGCCCAACCACGTCCATCATAAAATTGACTATAATTTACACTTGTTGGATATGCTGAACCTACAGGATAGTCATAAGGAATACTTTTAGAAATCTTCTCTCCAGTATTTTCAGAATTATTCACAATTGGACTTTTATCTACTTCAACTGCATTATTTTCTTGATATGTTGTATTTTCTTCATTCACATTAGTATTTCCACCTGATGAAGAATAGACTGTACCAACTCCTAAGCTTCCTGGAAGCAGTACTAATAATAAACTCATTACTCCTATTTTAATATTTTTTTTCATAAGTATGCACCTCCCCAACTAGTTATTTCACTACTATTATACTCTTTTTTTTTAACGATGCAAATCTTTTCTCGATGTTTTTTTAAAAAAAACTTTAAATATAAATCTGCTCTAAATTTCAGGAAAGCACATCATTATCTAAAGTCATTCTACTTATATTATTCAGCTTTGAAGTCTACTACTTGAGCTCCGATAAGTTGCTCTAAAACTTCTGGTTTTACTTCTACTTGGTGACCTACTTTACCTGCAGAGATAATAATCGTTTCAACTTCACGACATTTTTCATCTACAAAAGTCGGGAATAGTTTTTTCATTGCAAATGGTGAACATCCACCTTTTACATATCCTGTAATTTTTGTCAGGTCTTTAAGTGGTAACATTGATAAACTTTTCACACCTGCTGCTTTGGCAAGTTTCTTAAAGTTTATACTATCTTCACTCATAAGTACTCCTACAACGTAGTTACCTTTGCCATCTGTAGTCATAATTGTTTTAAATACTTGATTATGATCGCGCCCGATAATATCAGCTACTCCTACACCAGTCTTCGCAGCATCACTTTCTGCATCAAATTCAAAATGATTATATTCTACACCATTTTCATCTAAAAATCGCATAGCATTTGTTTTTAATTCTTTTTTCTTAGCCATATTTATACCTCATTATTTAATTTCTTCATAGGGCTGACCCAAAAGCCCTAGATTTTAAAAAGTTTGCAAGAAAACTCATAGACGCAGTGGTTTATTGATATCTAAATGCGCTTTATAAAAGCTTTTCAGATATCTAATAAACTACTGCGAGGGGTGACTCGACAAAATCGATTTCTACGAAATCACAATTTTTGAGTCACTCCCTTATTTTACTCCAAAGTTTGCCTGCTGTCAAAATCTGTTTTAAATTATTTGAAAAAATACCAATCTCAAGGGCTAGATCTTCTATATATTTGAGATTGGTATTAGAATTTTTATTTCAACACAAAGTGTCCTTCTTCAACTTCTTTGAATTTTTCACTGCCAGTTATTACTATTTCCTCTGCACTAACTTCGAATTCTTCAAACATCTTTCTAGCTCTTACCGGATCAATTATAGGCATAGAACTTAAAAGACGTTTTGTATAAACGTGCTGCGGATTTTTCATAATCTGTGCTGTTGTTCCTAATTCTACTAGATTACCTCTATACATTACAGCTATTCTATCTGCGATGTACTCTACCACACCTAAGTTATGTGAGATGAATAAATATGTTAGAGAGAATTTTTCTTGTAAATCTTTTAATAAATTAATTACCTGTGCTTGTGTTGAAGCATCTAAAGCAGAAGTCGGTTCATCGCATAAAATGAAATCTGGTCTCGTTACAACTGCACGAGCAATACCAATACGTTGACGTTGCCCTCCACTAAAAGCATTTGATAATTTTAACGCATCCTCATTAGAAATTCCCACAAACTCTAGTATTTCTAACGCTTTTTTCTTCGCTGTTTCTTTGTCCTCTTTGTGTAAAGCTTCCATAACTATATCTAAAGCACTCATTCGCGGATTTAGTGATGAATAAGGATCTTGGAATATAATTTGCATCTTGCTATATACTTCTGCAAGCTCTTTTTTTGACATTTTTGTTAAAGACTTTTCATTACCTTCTACAAAAACTTCCCCTGATGTGAATGGATCAATATTTAAAATCCCCTTACCTAGGGTAGTCTTTCCACTTCCAGATTCACCTACTACAGCTAGCGTCTCAGCTTTATAAATATCTAAACTAATATCATTAACAGCTATAGTTTCTTTGACTTCTTTGCCCATTCCTTTAGACTTATAAACTTTTCGTACATTTTTTAGTTTTAAATACTCTTTACTCATTACTCCACCTCTTTCAGATACTCATGAGTATCGCTAAGTTTTTGCCAAGTATAGTGTTTGTCATCTTCTTTATAATCAACAGTCAGAAGTTCTTTATTAGTATTTTCTAATCTTGCCGCTGCAAGAAGTTGTTTTGTATATGGGTGTTGTGCATTGCTGAAGATTTCTTCAACATTTCCTTTTTCGACAACTCTACCTCTAAACATAATATACACATAGTCACACATTCCAGCTATTACACCGAAGTCGTGGCTAACTAGTGCAACACTAAGTTCTGTTTCTTTTTGTAATTTTTTAATAAGAGATAAAATCTGTGCTTGAACCGTAACATCTAAAGCTGTTGTTGGTTCATCTGCTACCAATAACTTAGGATTTGCAAGTAATGCCATAGCTATTAATATTCTTTGACGCATACCACCAGATAATTCATGTGGATATTGCTCCATTCTAAGTGGTGCATTAACAATTCCTACTTTTTCAAGTTGCTCTATTGCTAATTTTTTCGCTTCTTCTTTAGATTTATTTTGAAATCTTTCTATTACTTCTATTAAGTGAAAACCAATCGTTCTAACTGGATCTAGTGAAGTCATAGGATTTTGGAAAATCATAGAGATTGGTAACTTTTCACCCTGCTTAACTTCCTTTCCATCAAAGTTAAACTTATCATTTTTATCAAAAATATTGTTAGGAAGAATAGACATTATGCTACGCATCAGAATACTTTTTCCACTACCTGATTCACCAACAACACCAGTGATATGACCTTTTCTAAAATTAATATCGATACCGTGTATTAACTGTTTATCTACTTCTTTATTTGGTTTATAATTAACCGTTAGATTTTTTAATTCTACTATGTTTGTCATACTATTCTCCCTCCTTTTGAATATATTTTGTAAGTAAGTTACCAATATTATTGAATGAATAAATTGTTAACATTACAAATAATCCAGGGATGATAGCCATATGAGGAGCACGTTGTAGACTTTGTTGTGCATTTTGTAGTAATGTTCCCCAAGAAGTCATAGGTTGTTGAATACCAAGTCCTAAGAAACTAAGCGCCGCTTCTGTCATTATTGCATTAGCTATTGAAGCACTTGCCGCTACTACTAAAGTTGGTATTATAGCTGGAATAATATGTTTCTTTAAGATAGAAATAGTTTTTACACCGCTAAATCTACTATATACTACATAGTCATATTCTTTTGCCGATAAAGTTTCCGCTCGAACTAATCTCGCAAGACGCATCCATGAAAAACATCCTATTACTATGATAATCGAACCAATTCCTGGTTTTAAAAATACACTAAGAACGATTACTAACACTAACCATGGAATAGAAGATAATACATCGACTAAACGCATAAGTAAACTATCAACAACTCCACCAACATAACCTGCGATAAGTCCTACTATCGTTCCGATTGTTACGGCAGTCACCATAGCTAGTAACCCTACTATAAGAGAAATACGTCCCCCATAGATTACTCGAATAAAGTAATCACGACCTACCTCATCAGTTCCGAATAAATGTTGTAAACTCGGTGATTGAGATAGATTCGCTACATCAGTAGCCGCTGGATCTATAGGAAGTAAAGGTGCTATTAATGATACAAACACTAATATCGCAATAAAAATAAGTGAAAAAATATAGATTTTTGAACTTTTAGCTATTTTAATGAATTTTTTCATCTTACTTACCTCCTCTTCTAATTCTAGGATCTACTATTGAGTAAAGTATGTCTGAAATTAAATTACCTACTATTACTAATGTAGCTGACAGTAACATTACCGCCATTATTATAGGGTAATCTAACGCTCTAGTTGCTTGTGTAATATATGGTCCAATTCCTGGCCAACTAAATACTGTTTCTGTAATAATCGCTCCAGTTACTAACATTGGTAGTGACATACCCACTTGAGTAATTACTGGGATTAGTACGTTTTTTATAATATGTCTTGTGAAAATTTGAGTTTTTGTCGCTTGGAAAGCTTGTTGAACTACTACATACTCTTCATTTGTTTGACTTAAAGCTGAAGACCTTACATAACGTGTAAGTTCTGCGAAGAATACGATTGTTAATGTTAGATATGGCATAATAAAGTGTGATAAGAAATCACCAAAATCTCCCTCTTTACCAATTGTGTGCATCCCTATTATTGGGAATAAGTTTAATTGGTACCCTAAAACATAGATGAATATCATCGCTATCCAAAATGACGGAGTAGCAATTCCTAATGAAGCTACAGCATCGATAAGTTTATCTTGCCATTTACCTTTATTTGCAGCTGCTAATAATCCTAGCACTATTGCAATCACTAATGCTGTTACATATGCTGGTAATACTAATGATATTGTATTAGGTATTTTCGCTAGAATTTCCTCTCCTACACTATTGTGAGTTACTAATGAGTGTCCGAAGTTTCCACTCAATATTTGTCCTAACCAATCCACATACTGAATTAAGAATGGTTTATTAAGCCCACTTTGCTCACGAAGAATATTAATTTCTTCTTGTGACATATTCGACGTTATCTGTGCATCGATAGCATCATATGGCGCTAAATGTATTAAAGTAAATACTATAAACGATATTACTAAAAGTAATGGTACTGCTTGTAATATACGTTTCAAAATATATCGAATCATACAATCTCCTTTAAATTTTAATTACTATATTTTTGTAAAATTCATTTATAATTTATCACAAATCTTCTTGATATAAATTATAAATGAACGTTCCCCTTAAAACTAATAAAGCGAGGGAGATACTATAAAATCTTATTATAAATAGGATTTTATCGTACTCCCCCTCACACTATATTTTATTTTCCACTACTATTACTATTTAAGAGTAATTTTTGATAAATCATCAAATGTGTAGATTGGTACTAACTTAGCATCGTTAACATTTCCAACACGTTTGTTAACCGCTAAGATTTTTTGGTTATCTACGATTGGGTATAGGTATGCTTGGTTAGCAATTTCTTGTTGAAGGTTTTTGTACACTTCTTTACGTTTAGTTTCATCTAATTCAGCTGCACCTTGTTTGAATAATCCATCAATTTTTTCACTTCTGTATTGGAAGTAATTTGAAGTACCATTTGATCCAAATAGCTTAGAGTATAAATCAGGATCGTTACCCATGATATATCCACCTAAGAATAGGTTGTAAGCTTTAGAACCAGGTTTTCTTAACTCTGTAAAGATAGCTGTTTCATCTCCACCACGAAGCTCAACATTAATTCCTACTGCTTGTAATTGTTGTTGAATGAATGTTGCTTGGATAGTATTTGCAGCATCGTTACTTGCATATCCTAAGTTAAGTTTCAAGTTAGAAACTCCAGCTTCTTTTAATAGTGATTTTGCTTTTTCAACATTTTGAGTATATTTCTCTACATCATCAGTATGGAATGGATTTTTCGGTGGTAAGAATGAATAAGGGTTTTGGTAGTATTTACTATCTAAGTAAGCTGCTTTATTCATATCTTCTTTGTTTAATGCGTATAAAATAGCTTGTCTAACTTTAACATCTTTTAATTCATCTGTGTTTGTGTTTAGTCCTAAGTATCCGATACGGTTTTCACTGTAAGGATAAGTATCGATGTTTTTAGAATCTAAATCTTTAATTGCAGCAGGTAATACATATGCTGCATCTACCTCACCTTTTTGTAACGCTACTTTTGTAGTGTCAGCACTTTTAATAATACGTAGTACTACATTTTTAACTTTTGGCTTACCATTATAATAATTTTCATTCGCTTCAAATTTAATGTATTCTCCACGTTTGTTTTCTACTAGTTTGTATGGTCCTGTTCCTACTGGTGTTTCTTTTAATTCTTTAACTGAGAAGTCAGATACATTTCCATAAACGTGTTTTGGAATAATATAAGTTTCATTCGCAATGTTATTTGCCGCAGCTGCACTTGGTTCTGGGAACTTAAATACTACAGTGTAGTCATCTACTTTCTCAACAGTTATCGGTTTGTCACCAATCCATAAGTTTTTAAAGTTTCCATTTTCTTTTTTAGCTTTTGTTTGATAAGTGAAAACTACATCATCAGCTGTGAATTTTTGTCCATCAGACCATTTTACGTCTTTTCTTAAGTTAACTTTTAAGCTAAGACCATCTTTTGCAAGTTCAGTAGATTCTGCTAAAGCATATTCTTTTGAACCATCTCCATTAACTTTGATTAATGGTGAGTAAATAATATTAGTCATTGTTAATCCCCAACGGTCACTTACCTTGATTGGGTTAGTTGATGATGGATCATCACTAATAGCATACGTGAAAGTATCTTTATCTTGAGAAGTGGTAATTGTGTTTTGCGTTTTTGAACTACATGCTGTTACAACACTCATTACTAACGCTAGTGCTCCTATAAACAATTTGTTTTTTTTCATTCTTTTTTCCTCCTTGATTTTAAGTCCTATTTTTCTAACTACAAATTATTTTGGTTTCCCCTATTTAATAATGGTTAAATACATTTGTCTATTCGACAGTGAGAGACTTACATTGCTACTCATGTATTAATTAAATAGACTATATTTCATAATAAGAATAATAAAACCAGATATTATTTAACATTGAACGAATGAAATCAATGCTAGTTTAGTTTACTGTATTATATATAAAAATGTCAATTTATGTGCTTACTTTTATCATTTACTTTAATTATATAATTCTATTTATTTAGTATATTTGAAATAATACTAAAGTATTATTAATTTTCTGTGCCCCAAACTTCTTCTACGATTTCTTTTATTAGGGCAATTTTCTTCCATTGATCTTCTTCAGTAATCACATTCCCTTCTTCTGTAGAAGCAAAACCACATTGTGTACTTAAGTATATATTTTCTAATGGTACATATTCGCTAGCTTCTTTAATTCTTGCAATTACTTCTTCTTTATCTTCTAAATCTGCAAATTTAGATGTAATTAATCCTAAAACAACTTTTTTATCTTTTTCAACTTTTGCTAGTGGCTTGAAATCTCCTGCACGATCAGTATCGTATTCTAAGTAATATGCATTTACGTTTTCTCCAGCAAGTAGCTCGTCTTCAACATTTTGGTATCCTCCCTGAGAAATCCATTTAGAAGCGAAGTTACCACGACAAACGTGTGTATTGATTGCTAAGTCTCCTGGTTCTCCTTCAATAACTTCGTTATTTAATGCTAAACAACGTGCTGCATATTCTCTACGAACTTCTTCTAAAGGACGAGCATCACGGAAACGATTCGCAAATCCGTCATCAGCTAATGCTCCCCATGTACAATCATCAAATTGTAATACGCGTAGTCCTTCATTATAAAGGTCTGTGATTACTTGTTTATAAGCTGCTACAATAGCGTCTTTTAATTCTTCGAATGTTGGATAGAATTTTTCATATCCTTTAATGTGATCTTCAGTACGAATTAATTCGAAGTATAGTTGTGATGGTGATGGAATTGTTAATTTTACAGTTACACCTTCTTTATCAGCTACTAAGTCTCTTAAGAATTTGTAGTGTGCTACAAATGGGTGATTTTCTCCACTGATTTTCCCTGATACTTTTGCTGTATCTGGTTTAGTTTCGATACCTTTGAATGGATAACCTTTTTCACCTTGAACGTGTTCTACACCGTTAAGTCCCCAAAAGAAGTCTAAGTGCCAGTATGCACGACGAAACTCTCCATCTGTTACTCCTTTTAGTCCATTTGCTATTTGTTTTTCAACTAACTCAGTAATTACTTTATCTTCTACCTTAGTTAATTCTTCTTGTGATAATTCTCCTTTTGAGAATTTTTCACGAGATTCTACTAACTCCTTAGGTCTTAAAAATGATCCAACGTGATCTACTCTATATGCTGCTCTTTCTACTACTTTATTTTGACATCCTTGACACACTTTTTATTTCTCCTATTTCTCTTTTTAATACCTATTCTTTCTCATAAACTAAAACTTTTTTATAAAGACCGTACTATTCGTTTTCTGGTAGTATCGCTACTACTCTTACTGGGGATCCAGTTGCTTCTGTCCAGTTTGGATAAGCAATTGAAATTAACGCTCCAGTTGCAGGCACTTGATCAAGATTTGCTAAAACTTCAATTTGATAAATATCTTGTTCTAGTAAGTAATACTCTTGAATAAGTCCTTCAGCTGCTCCTGTAACTCCTGAATCAGTATCTAGAGTTTCATGACCTACAGCTTTAACTTTTCTTTCTTTAATTAAGAATTCTAGTGCATCTCTTCCCCACCCTGGAGTGTGTTGAACATCATTTTCATCTAGATTCCTAATTTCATCATAGCTAGGCCAACGTTTTGACCAATCACTTCTGAATGCTACGAATGATTCTGGTAATATTTCTCCATGTTCAGCTTCAAAATCAAGAATATCTTGTTTAGAAATTACATAGTCATTATTTTTCGCTACTTCTTTACTTTTATCAATTACGTATAAAGGTAATAGTAAGTCTTTAAGTTCAATTTCATCTAACCAACGTCCACCTTCAACAAAGTGAATTGGTGCATCGATGTGTGTTCCATATTGTCCAACAACTGAGAATTTTTGAACATAGAATCCGTCTTTTAAAGTAAAGACATTTTCTTTTTCTAACGCAGGTAACGCTGGAAACTTAGGTGAATTTTCATCAATTTTGTGGCTTAAGTTAACCCATTTTTTGTTTTTTAAAGTTTTATAAATATTTAGTAATTCTGACATGTTTCTTTCCTCCGAAATGTTTATATTATTTTTTTAAGCTAATAAGAATTCTTGTGATAATTTTGAGAAATAAAAAAAGTCCTCACAGAAGCTTTTGCTTCTGCAAGGACGTCTAATAATTTACGTGTTACCACCTTACTTTATGATATT
>CAURVX010000006.1:0-54041 GCA_963528605.1 uncultured Gemella sp. | reverse complement strand
AATATTAGGAGGATAAAATATGAAAGAAAAAAAGATAGCAGCATTTTTTGATATTGACGGAACTCTTTATAGAGATTCTCTAATGACAGAACATTTTAAAAAATTAATAAAATACGAAGTTGTAGATGAAAAATATTGGCTAAATGGTGTAAAAGACAGTTACATTAACTGGGATAAGAGATTCGAAGACTATGATAACTACCTATTTGGCGTTTCCGAAGCTTATGTACAAGCAATTACAGGTCTTCATAAAAAATATATCGACTTCGCGACTGAACAAGTAATGAAACTTAAAGCTGATCGTGTCTATAAATTCACACGAGATATTATAGAAAAACACAAGAAAAACGGCCACCTAATCATTTTCATTTCAGGTAGTCCGGACTACCTTGTAGAAGCTATGGGTAAAAAACATCATGCATTTTTAGCTATAGGTAGTAAATATATTATAGAAGATGAGAAATTTACAGGTGAAGTAGTTCCAATGTGGGATGCAGATAGCAAAAATAAAACTATCGATAGATTAGTTGAAGAATACAACATTGATCTTGATCAATCTTTCGCTTATGGTGATACTAACGGTGATTACAACATGTTAAGGCGTGTTGGAAATCCTGTAGCCATGAACCCAAGTCGTGAATTACTAAGTAAAATTAAAGAAAATAAAGAACTAGCTGAAAAAGCTACTATTCTTATTGAACGTAAAGATGTTATTTATAAAACAAAAGCTAACATAGATATTGTAGAAATATAAAAGAAAACTCAAGGTAATCGACATTATGTCATACCTTGAGTTTTTATAATCATTAAATATTAAGTATTATATAAAAATTCAGAACCTTCTTCGCTATTAAGATTAACTCCAGAAACCAATCTATTTCCTACTTTTTTATAAAGCTGAGGTTGAGTGGTAAAAGTTATCTTACTTCCATCTTCCTTAATTAGTTTAAAGCTCTTACCATTTACAGACCATTCAATTGATTCTCCATTATATTTTTTTAGAAGATATCCTTTATATCGATTAACAAGATCAGAACTCATTTTTCTCGCTCCTTCTTCACTTGTTGCTCCACCTATTCCTTGAGCATCTGCAGGCAATGAATTACTATCATTTAATAACGCAGGATTCGGACCACCTAATTCGACATCAGATCTTTTTTTCTTACGCTCAAACTCTCTTGCTTTTTCTGCAAGTTCCTTAGCTTTTTGTGCAGCTTCTTGAGCTTTTTCATAAAGTTTATTACCTACATCGCTTAATAATTGTTTTAGACTATTATTATTGAATTTATATTTTTCTAATATTTGAGAAAGATCTTTGTTAAAGTTCACATCTAGTTTAATATTTTTTATCTCTTCTTCTGCCCTCTTATAATTTTCAATGTCGGCATTTAACCAGTTAATAGCAGCTGAAAAGTTTGAATTTGTATCAAGTTTCTTAGCTCTATCTAGACTATCTTTTGCTTCATCAACCTTTTTGTCATTTAAACTAATAGAAGTATTTCTAACCTCTTTTGCAACTTTAATATCAGTTTTGATAGTAGGAATAACCTTCTGCGCAACATCAGTAGTTAGAGTTTCTAAGCCTTTTGCTCCAGCTTCAAAATCGTGACTGATATTAATCATATCAACATATTTTTGATACTCTTCTTTTACCTTCTCATCTTTTCCACTACCAAACATAAAATAGTAAGCTGTAGCACAAATAATGAGTGCAATAATAACACTCGAAAATATAGCAATACTTTTTTTCATATATATTCTCCTCTAATATAAAATATCTCCATTATGTGATTTATAAAACTATTATCTCATAGAAAACAATATTTTACTAGAATTTAATTAACATGACATATTTACCTTTAAACTTGATTCTAATTAGTCGTTTATTGAGAACTTTAATTTGTAATTCGCACATAAAAAGCTGTTGACATTTTCAATTGTCAACAGCTTTAAATTTATAATTGTAGTTTATTTTATTTTTCAGAATCTTTCCACACAAATAATGCTCCAACACTGTTAATAATGTAGAAAATATATTTACCAACATTTGCGAAGTTTCCTTGAACTACTGCTTTTGTAAGTTGAACAATATTATACAGTAACCAGAATGGCCATTGTGTCGTTAGCTTAAATGTATTTAATCCGTTACCCATTAACGAGAATGCAAATGCAATTGTAGTAATATACGCAAGAGTACTCATCTTACCATGATATCCAATATAGTTTGTAGCATATGAGAATACAAATGAAAGAATAGCAATTGCTGTTAAAACTGTATATAATTTTGCTTTAGACATTGTATTTGGCTTATCTGTAGATTTATTCCATACATAGATCGCACCCAAATAGATTAAAAATGTTACTGGGTACGTGATAATAGCAGCCTTGTTACCTAAGATATAATCAATAACTCCAGATAATACAGCATTAATAATACCTAAGTAGTTACCAAGTTTACTTAATTTTCCTGTAAATCTTGTAGATAGCATTGAGATACCAACGTTAATTACAGAAATAAGTCCGAATGGCACAAGTGCAGTCCATGGACCCCAATCAACAAATTTATCTAATCTCGTCGCTAAGTAACCTGATGCGATAGCGATACTAATTACTAAAACAACCCCTAGTAAATCAAACCATTTTGATGTTGCGAATATTTTTAATTTTTGTTTCATAAAGCCTTTTATTCCTTTTTAAAAGTATCGCATTAAATTAATGCAATCTTATTTTTTTATGTTTTTAGTAGCCTTTTTATATCACTTACTAAAAACTTACTTACATTATACATCAAACGTTTTTCACTTTCAATCAATTAATTTTCATATCCCCCTTCTACTATTATATAACATAAATATATTTTTAAAAATTAAATACTATAGCATCTTTTATTTTAAACTTCAATCTGATGCATAAAAAAGAAAATTCTATTATTTAGTTTTCTTAAAACAATTTATTCACCTTATAAAACTTTTCTTTTTATATCAATTTGTTTCTTATCACTTTACTTTCTAACTGATAATGATTATAATTTATAGTGGATAAAAAATGAAAGTGAGTATATTTATCAATGAAGAAAAACAAATTACTTATCTCCCTAATGGCTGGTACCATCGTTATTAGCGGATGTGCTACTAAAACAGAGAAGAAAGAAGAAAACAAAACTGTTCAAGTTGACACATCTAAAGATACTAAAGAACAACTTAAACAAGCTACTGAACTTTATAAAAAATTCGTAGAAAATCAAGTAGATACTCTACTTAAAGATACTGATAAATTCGCTGAAACTATTAAAGCCGGAAATCTTGAAGAAGCTAAGAAACAATATCCAGTTATTCGTATGGCTTATGAACGTTCAGAGCCTATCGCAGAAAGTTTTGGTGAACTTGACGTGAATATCGACTTCCGTCTTGCTGACTACTTAGAAGAAAACAAAACAGAAGAAGGTTGGCGTGGATTCCACAGAATCGAAAAAATTATGTGGGAACAAAATACTACTAAAGGTACTGAAGAATACGCAGACCAACTAGTAAAAGACATTAAAGAATTAAAAGCTAAAGTTGCTACTGTTGAAGTTACTCCAGATTTAATGGTAACTGGAGCAGTTGACCTACTTAATGAAGTTGCAACTCAAAAAATCACTGGAGAAGAAGAAATCTACTCTCACACTGACCTATACGACTTTAAAGCTAACATCGAAGGTGCTGAAGAAATCTTTAAGATTTTCAAACCTTTAATCGAGAAAAAAGATAGTAAATTAGCTAAGGATTTAACTGAAAAATTTGCTACAATAAATAGCTTATTAGACAAATATAAAACTGATGAAAAGCACTACAAACTATATACTGATTTAACAAAAGAAAATACTAAAGAACTTTCTGAAGCAGTAACAAAATTAGGAGAACCACTTTCTCAAATGGGTGTAATTTTAGACGAAGAGGCTAAGTAATATGAAAGAATCTGGTAAAAAATGGATTGACAAAAAAATAACAAGGCGTGATTTCCTGAAAAAAGCAGGAATGACTGGAGCCGGTGCAGTTATTGGAGCTTCTGCTCTTGGTGGATTTTTCGCAAACAAAGCTGAAAATAACCGAGCTATAGCTGACGGAGAAGAAGAAATCACATTCTATGGTAAACACCAAGCTGGAATTACTACTCTTATGCAAAAATGTGTTTATTTTGTCGTGCTAGATTTACACTCAACTAAACGTGATGATGTAATTGACATGTTTAAGGAATGGACTAAATATAGTGAAAAATTAATGAACGGTGAACTAGTTGAACCTCCTCTTAAGAACCATTATTTACCACCAAAAGATACTGGAGAAACGGTAGGGTTAAACCCCTATCGTTTAACTCTGACATTCGGGGTTAGTCCAAGTTTCTTAAAAAAATTGAACTTAGAGAATAAAAGTCTTGAAGAATTTAAAGACTTACCTCCTTTCGCTAGAGAACAGTTAAAAGAAAAATATACGGGTGGAGATATTTGTATTCAAGCATGTGCAGATGATGAACAGGTAGCCTTTCACGCAGTACGTAACTTAGTTAGAAAAGCTCGTTCTACCGTAACTATGAAGTGGAGCCAATCTGGTTTTGCTGCTATTGGTAATCGTCTTGAAACACCACGTAACCTTTTCGGATTTAAAGACGGTACTGCTAATGCAACTAAAGAAGACCAATTTGATAAAATTGTATGGTGCGATAAGGACAACTGGATGAAAGATGGTAGCTACATGGCTGTAAGACGTATACAAATGCATCTTGAGACATGGGATAGAACAAGTTTAAATGAACAGGAAAATACCTTCGGAAGATATAAAGATAGCGGTGCTCCTTTCGGAGAAACTGATGAATTTGCCCCAATTGATCTTAATAAAAAAGGTCCAGATGGCAAGCCTTTAATTCCTGTAACTTCTCACGTTCACTTAGCACACAAACCTGGTGTGGAATTATTAAGACGTTCATATTCTTATTCGGACGGTATAAATGAAACTACAGGACAATTCGACTCAGGTCTACTATTTATTTCATTCCAAAAAGATCCAAAACAATTTATAACTATCCAAAATAGTCTTGGAAATGAAGATAAGATGAATGAATATATAACTCATATCGGTAGCGGTCTATTCGCATGTTTTGGAGGAATTAAGGAGGGAGAATATATTGGAAAAAAACTATTTGACTAAAATAATTTTAGCTTTTATTATTCTTTTCAGTTTTAGCTCTCCGTTTTTAAAAACTATTGTAGCAAAAGAATCATACAGTAATCTTTTTATAAAAATTACCGACGCTAATACTGCAATAAAAAATAACGAACAAGATAAAGCTAAAAAATTAATCGAAGAATTTAAAACAGAATTTGAAACAATGAAGAATTCAGATTCTGAAGCTGGAAAAAAAGTTAAACAATCATTAAAATCAAATGATATCAATGAAGAGCAACTTAGAGAATTGTCAACTGCTCTACTTACTTTTGAAAATGAACAAAATCCTTTAGACGTAGAAGCCGAGAAAAAAGAATTTAAAACGAAACTTTACCCTGCTTTCGATAAATTAGAAAAAGCAATCGGCACTAAAGATGTTGAAACTATGAAAGCAGAATATGTTAAATACAATGCTGCTTGGGTACGTAATGAAGGTATCGTAAGAACACTTGAACCTGCTTACTACGGAAAAGTAGAAACAACAATGTCATTTCTACGTAGTTCTATGGAAGTTGAACCTTATGACTATCAAACTACAAAATTATATTTAACTGATTTAAAAACTTATCTAGATGATTTCCTTGCTGGAAAAAAACTAGAACAAAATTCAGAAGTTAAAACACTTGAACAAGGTATAAAACTTCTTGAAGATAGCCTTGCAGCCTTCAAAGATGGAAATAATAGTCAAGGTTCACAAAAAATGAAAAAATTCATAGAAGTTTGGCCCATTATTGAAGGAGAAGTTCGAACACGAAACGCTTCACTATATACAAAAGTAGAAAGCGAAACTCCTATCATTATGGTTAAAGGTAGCGACCAAAAGTATCAAGAACAACTTAAAAACTTAATTACAGAGCTTTCTAAAATCGATACAAAATCTAACTATACTGCATTAGATTCTATGCTGATTTTACTTCGTGAAGGTGTCGAAGCATTAATAATCGTCTTATCTTTAGCAAGTGCATTAAAAGCCGCAAATCAGAAAAAAGGGTTGATCTGGATTTATGTTGGTGCCTTAGTAGGTATCCTTTCTAGTATACTTGCGGCCGTTATTTTAAAATACTCATTCCCTGCTCTATCATCTGGTACTAACCGTGAAATCATCGAAGGTATTGTTGGTATTCTCGCAGTAATTATGATGATAGGTATAGGAATCTGGCTACACAGTAAGAGTTCTGTTAAAGCATGGAAGAAATATATGGATACAAAGTTAAATCTAGTACTTTCTACTGGAAGCTTTATCTCTATGTTCACACTTAGCTTCTTAGCGGTATTCCGTGAAGGTGCTGAGACTATTCTATTCTATGCTGGTATTATGCCATTAATTTCTACAAGTAACTTACTAATCGGAATTGCTCTTGCTATTGTCTCTTTAATAATTATCGGTATAATTATGGTTAAAGCTTCTGGAAAATTACCTATTAGCAAAGTATTCCTAGTTCTATCTTGGTTAATATACATTCTAGGATTCAAAATGCTTGGAGTAAGCATACATGCTTTACAAATAACTGATATGCTATCAAATAACATTATAGATTACTTACCTACTATCGAAATATTAGGAATCTATCCTAGTTTTGAAGTAATAATAGCTCAACTTATTTATATCATAGTTGTAGCAATTAGTATATTCTATGAAAAATCTAAAAATAAATAGGTAACTAACGATGAAATATGGAGATAAAGTTTCTACCGTGGATCATCTAACCGAACTTAGAAAGAGACTAATACTAAGCCTTGTGTTTTTTATTGTCTCTTTCATAGTAAGTTTATTATGGTCAGCGGATATTTATAAATTTTTAACTAGTAATTTTAATAATAAATTGATTGTTCTTGGACCTAATGATATACTATGGATATATCTAACTCTTGCGGGACTTTGTTCCTTTACATTTTCGATACCATTTATTTGTTATCAAATCTGGGCATTTATAAAGCCTGCATTAGAAGAAAGAGAAGCTCGTGCATTACTAGCTTATATACCGGCGGTATTCATTTGTTTTTCAGTAGGATTAGCATTCGGATTCTTTTTAGTAACTCCTGCTATCTTAAATGTGCTTCTTTCTATCGGAGATGATTTATTCAACACTCAATTAACAGCACAAAATTATCTATCATTTGTCATTAATACGACAATACCGATAGCAATACTTTTTGAGTTTCCTGTTATTGTTGCATTCCTAACATCATTAGGTATACTAACTCCTACCTTCTTAACCAGAAATAGAAGATATGCATATTTTATACTAATTGTGATAGCAGTAGTCATTACACCTGCTGACTTTATAAGTGATATCGTTATGTCAATACCATTAATTTTAATTTATGAAATTAGCATTATTATTAGCAAGTATATTTACAACAAAAGAGGTGAAAAGTAATGGGATTTTTACGTGATATAGGAGCTCCTGGAGTTATAGTACTTATTATAGCTGCTCTAATAATCTTTGGTCCTAAACGTCTACCTGAACTTGGAGAATCGATTGGAAAAATGTTCACATCATTTAAAAAATCAATTTCAGGATTAATGGAAGAGGAAAACTCTGATAAAAAAGACGAAAAAAAAGAAAATTAAAATTAGACTTTACAATATGTTTTAAGCATATCTGTAAAGTCTACTTTTTTTATATTATTTTCCTAACTCTGTTAAATCATACGGTGTTTGTTGATAAACTTGGTTTAACCAGTTATGATAAAACAAGTAAGCCACTCCACGCCATCTATTTTTAGGTGACTTCGTATCATCATTTCCTGGGTAATAGTTCACAGGAACTTCGACTGGAAGATTACTATTCTTATCACGTACATATTCGTTATGAAGTGTGTCAGCATCATATTCAATATGCCCTGTTACAAAAATCTTTCTAAGATCTTTAGTTGCAGCGATTAATGTCCCAACCTCTTCTGATCTTGCTAATACATCAAGTTCAGAAATAGTAGGTAGTTTTTCTTCTTCAATTTTAGTGTGTCTAGAATGAGGAGCTAAGAATGTATCTGTAAATCCTCGTGTTAGTGTATGGTTTTCTATAAGAACATCATGTTCAAAAACTCCAAATATCTTATCATCTACTTGTTCTTTTTTTACACCAAAATGATAGTATAAACTAGCCTGAGCTGCCCAACAAATATTTAATGTTGAAAAAACATGAGTCTTACTCCATTCAAAAATACTATTCAGTTCTCCCCAATAATTTACATCTTCAAATTCTAATTGTTCGACAGGGGCACCTGTAATAATGAGACCATCATAATATTTATCTTCCACTTCATCAAATGTTTTATAGAATTTCTCTAAATAAGACTGAGCTGTGTTTTTCGCGATATGACTCGTCGTATGAAGAAATTCTACCGTGATTTGAAGCGGAGAGTTTCCTAAAAGTCTTAGTAATTGGCGCTCAGTTTCTTCTTTTTTAGGCATTAGATTTAAAATTAAAATTTTTAATGGTCGTATATCTTGATTTTTAGCTCTATTCTCTTCTATTACGACTACTCCCTCTTCTAATAATTTATTCTTTACCGGTAATTCATTTTGAATACATATTGGCATTATTTTATCTCCTTAACTGTTCTTTATCTTAAATAAAAAAACTCGCCACTATTACAATTTAATGCAATAGGGACGAGTTTATCGTGTTACCACCCATATTTATGGATATAAATATCCACCTTAATCGATACGTGTTCATACCGCTGTGCTATATCGCGCACTTACGTAATTACCTATTAGATAATTATTACTCCGAGACCATTTTCAATTACATCTCTTCTTACTTTCTCACACCCCCCGAAAGCTCTCTGTTTTGAATCTATTATAATCTACTCATCTCTTCAATGTTTTACATATTAATTTACCTAATAGTATAAAGAATTTAACACTATTTGTCAATAGAAAGCGCCTCATAAATATAATAACCTAATTAATAATTAAAAAATGAATCCAAATTATAATTCAGATTCATTCTACAACTTCATATTTTACTCTTTTTCCCTTTATTAAGAGATACTAGACTCAAATTTACTCACAATATTTAATTCTACTCAACCGTTTTAGTATCTGAAACTTTCTTATACCAATGTGCTGATTTTTTTGGATATCTTTCTTGTGTATCAAAATCTACATAGAATAAACCATAACGTTTTTCATAACCATTAGACCATGAAAATACATCCATTAAAGACCAAATAAAGTAACCTTTTACATTAGCACCATCATTAATAGAATCAGAAATAACTTCTAAGTGTTTTTTTACATAATCTATGCGAGCATCATCATAGACTGTATTATCAACAAACTCATCTTTATAGCCTAAACCATTTTCTGTTATATATATTTTTTTATAATTAGGATAATCTTGTTTAACCCTCATAATTTGATCATATAATCCTTGAGGATATATTATCCAATCCCAGTCAGTTTTAGGTATATGTACTGGAGATTCTCTACGACCCACCCCTTTAATTTGATATTTAGAACTTCCTTTTTCACCTTTTCCGTTATGAATAATTTCGGTTTCGCCATCAAATTCTTTCATCCAGTCACTCATATAATAGTTTATTCCTAAGAAATCATTTAAATCTTTTGCAGCTCTTAAGATTTCAAAGTCTTCATCACGCAGATCTAACTCTCCACCATTAACTTTTAAAATATGGTTTACACCAGCTAATGTCTTTTCTGAATACTCTCCTAGATACGTTGCATCCAAAATAAATTTGTTATGAATTATATCTTCAAGCTCTGCAGCTAAAACATCTCCTTTATTCTCAGGATCATAAGGATATTTTGTAGGTAGAGCATGAACAACACCTATCTCACCTCTATATCCTTTATCTTTATATAGCTTAACTGCTTTCGCATGTGAAACCATCATATTATGATGAGACTGAAAAACTTTAGCTAAATCGTACTCCACACCTGGTGGGAATTTACCAACTAAATATTGTCCATCACCTATAGGCCCTATCTCATTAAATGTAGTCCAATAGTTCACTTCTTTAAACTCTTCAAAACAATATGCAGCATAATTTACAAAATGCTCTATATTTTCTCTATTTAAGAAATCTCCATTTGAATGCAGTGCTTCAGGTGTATCAAAATGATGTAACGTTACAAAAGGTTCAACATTTCGTTTGTGGCATTCCTCAAATAGTCTGTGATAAAAATCAACTCCTTCTTTGTTAACTTCACCAAAACCTAAAGGGAAAATTCTTGACCACGCTATTGAAATACGAATTCCATTTACTCCATACTCTTCAGCTAATTTTAAATCAACTGGATACTTATGATAAAAATCACTTGCTGGCTCTGCAGTGTACCAATAGTTTTCTTCTAAATATTTATCCCATGCAACAGGACCTTTCCCATATGAATGTGTCGCTCCTTCAGCTTGATAAGCAGCAGTTGCTCCACCAAAAATAAAATCATTTGGTAATTTTTTACTCATAATAATTTTTCCTCCTATTTGTCATTAAAAGGACTAGTAAATTTAAATTTATCATACTAGTCCTATTATTATATACTACTTAAAACTTAATTAATCTTCAAATTGCTGTTGAACAAATTCTAAAGCACCTTTTCCGTCTCTAGTTAATTTGATATATTGAAGACCTTCTGTTTTAGCTAACTTAATATCTAACTTATCTGTTTCAGCTTTCATGTCTTCATAGTTAGAAGCTACTTGAGGGGCTAAAATTACTAAATCAAATTCTGGTAGCATTTCACGGTGAGCACCGTATCCACCCGCTGCAGCTTTAACTGGAACATTATATTCTTCTGCAGCTTTATTCAGGGCATTTGCTAAAAGACCACTTGTTCCGCCACCAGCGCAAAGAACTAATACATTTGTTTGTTCTGTTATATTGTTACCTGTTGGTTCAGAATCTATTCCTGCTTTTTCTAATATCGCATCTGCTTTAGCAGTATTGAAATTAGCTGCTACTTTTTCTTTAAGAGCATCATTTGATTTACCAGAAGCTTCTTCTTCAAGTATTTGTTCATCATAAACTTTCAAGAATGGATAATAGATAAGTACATCCACTACTATTAGTGTTATTGCTAAAACGAATGATAGTACTTGGAAGTTTGTTCCTAGAACTTGACCTAATGGTGCAGGTGTTGTCCATGGTAAGTTTGCTGTAAATGAATTCATTCCTAAAACATCTATAAAGAATTTGAAAATCCATACATTTGCGATTGGTGCAAAGATAAATGGAATAAAGAAGATTGGATTAAGAACAAGTGGAGCCCCAAATAATATTGGTTCATTTACACCAAAGAATGTTGGGACTACAGATGCCCTACCAATTGCTTTATTTCTTTTTGACTTACATAACCACATAAACATAAACGGAACTACCAGAGTTGCACCAGTACCACCCATTGTTACTATAAACATTTGTGTACCAGAAGTTAAAATTTTATCCGCATGCATTCCATCTCTTAATAAGTTCAAGTTTACTTCAGCATTAGCATAAGTGATTGCTGCAATAACTGGCTCTACTATAGAAGGCCCATGAATTCCTACAAACCAGAAGAAAGCAAAGGCACCAAATATAATAGTTATACCTACATATCCATCTGCTGCAGAAAATAATGGTGCAAATACTTTACCAACTGCTTCAGCAACTCCAGTCCCTTCAGTATGACGAGCAAATATATCAAGACAATAAAGAACCATTATTGAAAGTGTAAATGGTATAACATCTTTAAATACTTGAGAAATATTAGGTGGTACTTCGTCAGGCATTTTTATTGTAACGTTATTTTTTACACAAACTTTATAAATGTTAACTGTAATAAACGCAGTTAAAAATGCTGATAAAAGACCTTTTGTACCTAAGAAACCACTAGCAAATCCATCTTTAATTGGATCTGCTGCCAACATTAATAATCCTACAATAGATGCTAATAATGTTGACATATAGTTAATCTGATTAGTAGCTTCCATATTTCTGTTTATAGAATCTGTTAATGATTTAGCTGTAGTCCCTGCTACAAGTAAAGCTAAAATACCCATCGAATAATTATAAGGCTTCATAAGGAAATCAACAACTTCTGGCGACCACTTGAATCCCCAAGAGTTTGGTACATAAGTAATCAAGATAAATATACTTGAAAATAGGATTACTGGCATACCAGCAATAAACCCATCACGGATTGCTCTTAAATAAATATTACGAGATAGTTTCTCAAAAAAAGGTTTTCCCTTTTCAATAAAAGCAATTAACTTATTCATTCACTATACTCCTCTCTTATATAATTCTATAAGATGTTGCATTAAATCTTTTAATAGAATTGTAGTCATAAGATGATCTTGTCCATGCATCATAGTTACACTATATGCAAGATCTTCCCCCGAAGCTTCTTTGGCAAGCAGCCCTGTTTGAGCATGATGAGCTTCAACTATGCATGCATTTGCTTCTTCTACTAACGCTTGAGCTTTATCAAAATCCCCAGAACGAGCAGATTTTAAAGCATCTAGTAGTTTTGAACGAGCATCCCCCGCATATGCCACGATTTCAAAACCTAATAATGTGATTTCTTCTCTGTTCATAATTTTTTTCCTCCTAATTATATAGATACATT
The DNA here is from genome assembly GCA_963528605.1 of uncultured Gemella sp. Lineage (GTDB taxonomy): Bacteria > Bacillota > Bacilli > Staphylococcales > Gemellaceae > Gemella. The sequence continues at coordinate 41,258 of CAURVX010000006.1, read as the reverse complement.
ATACTCTTTCTTTCCAAGAAGTAGCTGTTTTTTGTAATACTTTATTTAACTCATCAATATTATTGAATCCAGTAGTACGTAGCCATTCTCTTGCTGCTACTTCTCCATTTTTAATATAAGCTTCTACTGATCCAGCCCAAGTTGCACGGCCACATAAAACACCGTTAAAGTTTGCTCCTGATTCATGAGCGAAAACTAAAGTCTCTTGAAATAATTTAGCAGATACTCCTGCACTTAAATAGATATATGGTAGATTTGTTGCTTTATCTTGTTCAGCAAAATATTTTGCTGCTTCTTCTCTAGTGTAGACAACCTCACCTTCAGCAAATCCTTCAACGTATTTAACATTTACAGGTACTTCAACTTTTAATACATCAATGTTAAATCTATCATCAGAAAATACTTTCATCGCTTCAATAACTTTTCTAGGTTTCACTTTTGCATACTCTACGCTTGAAGCATCAGTGATTTTTTCATCATAAGCTAAAATTTCTAAGAAAAATGGGATATCTTCAGCAACACACTCTGAACCAATACGCTCAATATAAGCTTGTTTTTGTTCATTTAATTCTTTTTCACTATCCACGTCATAATATAGTAAAAATTTAACTGCTTCTGCTCCTTGCTCTTTAATTCTTTTAGCAGACCATAAATCTAAACAATCTGGCAATCTTTTTGTGCTAGATGTATCATAACCAGTTTTTTCATAAGCAAGTAATAATCCTGTTTGAGGTGCTAGAGCTTTTGCTGCTGGTAATCCATACTCAGGGTCTAATAGCATTGAAGATGAATATTTAGTTAATTCCTCAGCAACTAAAACTTTCAATTCTTCCATTTGTTCTCTAGTTGGTTCTTCAGTTTGATGTTGAGCCATTAAACGTTTTAATGCTCCCCTTTGATCAAAAGCCAACGCTGAAATTATTCCATTTTCATCAGATAATTTTTCCATAAATTTACGTTTTTGTTCTGTTAATGCCATTTTTTATACCTCTTTTACTTTAATCTTATTAAATATTTTTTCAAAATTGTCCATATTAACATGTCCTGTCATATGTTCTTGTGCATTTAGCATACCCAATACATTGGCTATTTTTAATAAATCATAATCATCTTTCATGTTATTTATAGCTGATGATATTCCTGCAACAGTAGAATCACCTGAACCCACTGGATTAACCACTTCTATTTTTGGTATATCAACTTTATAAAATTTATTATAATGCTTAGCTAAACATCCCTCAGCCCCTAAAGAAACAACTATCCACTCTATTCCTTCAAATAATTCATTTCTCAATGCATTTTTTAATTCACTAATATCTTTAGAGATTTTCTTATTAAGAAGTTGTGATAATTCCTCATTATTAGGTTTAATTACCGTAGGTTTATACTCAGATTTTAGAACAGCCTCTATAGATTTTCCTGAACAATCTAATACTACTTTTTTTCCATATTTAGTAGCAAGTTTAATTAAATTTGTATAATAATCAATTGGTAAACCAGCTGGTAAACTTCCTGAAATAGCTATTACCTGACATTCAGTCAATAGTTTTTCAAAGTGATTAAGAAATTCTATACTTTCTAATTCACTAATATGTGGTCCCTTTTCTAAAATCTCCGTCTGTTGTCCATTATCATGAAGAATAGCTATACAGTTTCTTGTATCACCACTTATCTTATAAAAATTTCCTTTAACTTCTGTAGGAAGATTCTCAATAAGAAACTCTCCAATTTTCCCACCAACTAAACCTGTAGCTATAACATCTTCTCCATACTCTGCAAGCACACGAGTTACATTTAAACCTTTTCCTCCGGCAGTTTTCATAACATTTTCCACACGATTAACTGTGTCAAGCTCTAAACTACCTAATGGATACGAGATATCTACAGAAGGATTCATCGTAACTGTTAAAATCATAAATTTTACCTCTTAATCGTGATATTCCCCACGATCCCATTTTTCTAAAAATTCATTAAAGAAATTGCCACTACTTTGCTCTTCATTTCTAGTTTCTACATGCATTATTTTTGCAATTAATTTTTTGTTTTCTTCAGTTGGTTTATATTCAGCATTAAGGAAGGCTTCTATAATATCACACATTAATAACTCTCCTGTGATTTTACCACCAAAACCGATAACATTAGCATTTAATTGTTCTTTTGCATATAACGCTGTTGTCATATCTCTAACAAGTGCTGAACGAACACCAGGTACTTTATTTACTGCGTTATTAATACCTACTCCTGTTCCACAAATACAAATACCTAAATCTGCCTCTCCACTTGTAACAGCTTCTCCTACTTTTTTACCAAAAATTGGATAATGTGTACGAACTCTGTCATATGTACCAAAATCAAGAACCTCATATCCTTTAGATTTCAGAAACTCTACCACCGCCATTTTTTCTAAAGTAACAATATGGTCACATCCGATTGCAATTCTCATTCTCTTTTCTCCTCTCACTAACACATTTTATTTAACATATCTACTCTAATTTGGTGACGACCACCGTCGTATTTACCATTCACAAATCCTTTTGCAATGTTTCTTGCTAACTCATCACCAACAATTTCAGCACCAATTGTAATCATACGAGAGTTATTATGTCCTCTTGTCATATATGCTGAACGTTCATCAGAAACTTCTGCAGCCACCATTCCTTTTATTTTTGTAGCTACCATAAAAGGGCCTGCACCATATGCATCAAAAACAATACCAAGATTTTCCTCGTTCTTATTAACTTCGTCTGCTACTGCTAAAGTTACATCAACAAAATCTCCTCCTACTTTCGAAACATCTACAACCTCAAAATTTTCTTTCTCAAGAAAATCTTTAACAACATCTTTTAATCTTGAACCTGCAAGATCTGCTCCTAATACCACTACCATGGATATTCCTCCTTTTGTTTATTTCCAACATTTAGCTATTATTTTTATAATTGGAAACCGTTTTATTGTTCTTTACAATTATATGATACTACTTTTTTTGTTTATTGTCAACATATAACTGTTTATTTCTAACAATAAAAAAAGAAATAATTCTAATCGTTTATAAAACCATTATTATTATTTCTATACTTATTATATTACCTTAGTGTAATTTTTTAGTTCATTAACACTTTCTTCACAATTATCATCAGTAATTATTGCTGTAATTTTAGATAAAGAACAAATTGATGTAAAGTCCTCTTTACCAATTTTTGATGAATCAATTAATAAATATCCCTCTGTAGAGCGTTCTAACGCCTTCCTCTGTGTGTATGCTTCATCAAAAGATGACGCTTTTACAAAGCCGTTTGCAATACCATTTCCACTAAAAAACATTTTATTAAAATACATCTTACCTATAATAGAATTAGGTATTTCTCCAACAAATGCTTGAGATGTATCTCTTATTTCTCCACCTAATAATATAACTTTAAATGTGTCACTTTTCTTTTTAGATAATTCTTGAAAAATCGGTAAACAATTTGTTATCACACGCAAATCCTTTGTTGTGATCTCTTCAGCCAAAAATTCAATTGATGTTCCTGGACCAAGAAAAATTGTATCTCCTTCTTCTATGAATTGTATTGCCTTTTTAGCGACTTGACGTTTTAATATAATATTTTTTAAAAGTTTTTCTTCATGATGAAGTTCTATATGATTTGATTGTCGATTAATTGTCGCCCCATTCCTTATTCTTATAATAAGACCTTTTTCTTCTAACTCTATCAAATCGCGTCTAACAGTCATGTCAGACACATTCATACTTTCCATAATATCTTGTACATAAACAGTACCCATTTTATTTACTAAGTTATGTATAGCATCTAATCTCTCTTTTTTCTTCATTATCTCACCTACTTTTTTTGTTTATTATATAATTTTTTGTTTGAAAAATCAACACTTTTTTTCACAAATAAACACTTTGGAAAACATATTCTGTGAAATTTGTTTGTTAAGCTGAATTAGATTTATGTCTATTGTAAATATAAAAATATAGCTAACCATAATAAACTAGCTATATTTAAATACTTATTTATTAAATTCAATTAAGCTGAATTTTTCACCATCATAATCTAATATACTCACAGAAGTATTCACTATCACCCCATGTGTTACATCTTTAATTCCCTTTTGAGTGAGAAAAGAACGAATTAAACCACCATGACATACAACAAATATTGTTTTATCTGGATGTCCCTGATATTTTTCTTTAAAAAACTCTTCTACTCTATCAGCCGCTTCTGAATCTAATTCCATCCCTCTTGTCTCTCCTCTTTTAAGACATTCCCTATATTCTAGGAAAGGCATTTTTTCAAAACCACCATAATATTTCTCTATCAATCTTTTGTCTTTAATTATAGCCAGCTTTTTATTATCTTCACTATTTGAATTATCTAGCATATATCTTGCCGTATCATATGCTCTCTCTAGTGGACTACTAAAGGCTATATCAATATCATAACCATCAATTTTCTTACCTGCCTCTTTCCCTTGACGAACTCCTTCTCCATTTAGAGGAATATCCGCATGTCCTTGGATAATTTTTTTCTTGTTATAGTCGGTTTCTCCATGTCGTGCTAAAATTATACGCATATATTCTTCTCCTTTATTAAAAATAAGGGAGAAACTTATAAAAATTGATTTTTTACTAAATCACAATCCTTAAGTCTCCCCTTATTTTACCTATATATTAAATTTCTCTAATACGAACCCCTGTCCATCATAATGTACTACATTTAATGCAGTATTATTAATTAGTATATCTGACTCAGGATATAGTCCTAATGTTCTTAAAAATACACGAATTAATGCACCATGACAAACCACTAAAATTGTATCATCTTTATGATTTAAGTATTTTTCATTAAAAAATGAACTAGCTCTCTCATAAACATCTTCATCTTTTTCTACCGACTCTAATCCTTGTTCAGATTCAAGTGCAGAAAAATACTCATCAAATGTACTACCTTCAAAATCTCCGAAGAATTTTTCGATTATACGCTCATCGGTAGTTATTTCTTTAGAAATATTTTGACTATTATTAGAGTTATCAAGCATAAGTCTTGCTGTCTCTACTGCTCTTTTTAAAGGACTACTAAATGCATAATCGATGTTCTGATTACTTAGCTTTTCTCCCGCAGAAGTCGCTTGGTTTCTACCAGTTTCATTTAATTCAATGTCACTATGACCTTGGATTAATCTATTTTTATTATAATCTGTTTCACCGTGTCTAACTAATAAAATTTTCATATCACTTACCTATTCAAAAATGAAATCCTCATCTTCAATTGATTCCACATTCATACTAACTACATATCCATCACCTTTAACACTAAAGAAGTCATGGTTCTTAGTATTTGTATTCATTGCATTTTCAATAATTGGATTGATTTCTTTATCTTCGAAGTATCCAGGATATCCTAAGTTAGCTAATGCACGGTTAGCATTATATTCAACATAGTCTTTTACTTCTTCATATAAACCAATTTCATCATAAATATCTTTTGTATATTTTAATTCGTTTTCATATAAATCTAATAATAATTTATACATTTCTTTTTCAGCACGTTCTTGCTCTTCTTGAGTAAGTGTTTTAAAGATTTCTTGAGCATCAAAACCAGTAAAACTTCCGTGGATAGTTTCATCTAATAAGATTTTACGAATAATTTCTCCAGAAGTAGTTACTTTACCTTGTCCAGCTAAATATAATGGATAGAAGAATCCACTGTAGAAAATATAACTTTCTAAGAATACAGATGCTACACGAGCCATATATAGGTCATATGTTGGCACTTCTGGCTTAAATAATCTCATATAATAATCTTCGATTAATTTCGCTTTAAATTGAAGTTCTGGATTGCTTGGAACCCACTCATCTAGTAAATAGTCTGTTTCTTGTGAAGGAATTAAAGATGTAAAGATAGTAGAATAACTTTTCGCATGAATTTGCTCCATCATTCCCATAAAGCTATAAACAGCTTGTTTTCTCATATCTTCAGTGTGTAAAGATACAAGTGGCATACCTTTATCACCTTGTTGAGTATCAAGACCAGTTAAACCAGCTAATACTTTTTTATAAGCTTCACGTTCTTTATCGTTTAGATCTTCATTCCAACTTTTAATATCTTTTGACACTTTAAACTCCGTATCAACCCAAAATTGTGCAATATTTTGACGCCAATACATAAAAGTTAAGTCATCTTGTTTATTCCAGTTTACAGCTTTCATAATTAGTAATTTTTCCTCTCTTTTCTATATAGCACATGAAGTACATTCTTCTACAGAAAGTAATTTATTTCTTGTGTAATATAGTGATTTCAATCCTTTGTGATGTGCGTAAATATAATATCTAGCAAGTTCTCTTGTTGTAATATCAGAATTTACGAATAAAATCACAGAAATACCTTGGTCTACGTGTTCTTGAATAACTGCCATTAAGTCAATAAGTTTCATTTGATCAATAGTAAATGCAGATTTATAGAACCATTGAGTTTTTGGACTTAAGTATGGCATTGGATAGAATGTTTCAGCATTTCCGTAACTTCTACGTTCAATTTTATCAACAATTGGTAATACACTTGATGTTGAGTTTTGAACATAAGAAATACTTTGGGTTGGTGCAATCGCCATTCTATATGCGTGATATAGTCCATTTTCTTTTACTCTATTTTTTAGACTTCTCCAGTCTTCTCTTGTTGGAATATAAATTCCTTCAAATAACTCTTTTACTTTATCAGTTACTGGTAAGTAGTCATTTTCAATGTATTTTGTGAAGTAACTTCCATTATAGTAATCTGATTTTTCAAAATCTTTAAATATTTCATTACGTTTTTTTGCAATTTGCATTGAACGTTCTAATGTGTAGTAGTTCATCATCATAAAGAATACATTTGCGAAATCTTTCGCTTCTTCACTCTCATAAGCGATTAAGTTTTTAGCTAAGTATCCATTTAAGTTCATCGCTCCTAATCCAACAGAGTGGAACTCATCATTAGCTTTTACTACACCAGGTGCATTCTTAATCTTAGTAGAATTACTTACGAATGTTAATGCATCCATACCAGAATAAATAGATTCTTTGATTTTTTTGCTTTCCATTACATTAACAATATTTAATGAAGCCAAGTTACAAGAAATATCACGTTTAATAATATCATCTTCACCGTAGTCTTTAATTATTGAAGTTTCTTGTAATTGGAAAATCTCAGTACATAAGTTACTCATTTTAACTTGTCCAATTTCACGGAGTGCGTGGTCTTTATTCGCGTTATCCTTGAACATTAAGTATGGGTATCCTGATTGTAATTGAGTTTGTGCAATTAAGTTAAGCATATCACGGGCATCAAATTTACGCTTCATAATATTTTCATTCGCTACAAATTGATCATAGTACTTAGCAATGTCAATATCATCTAACACTAAACCATATTCTTCATAAATAGAATGAGGTCCAAACATATAGAAATCTTTATTCTCACGAGCTAAATCGAAGAATAATGATGGTACGATAATACCTGTAGAAATCGTTGGAAGACGCAGTTCTTCATCGGCATTAACCTTCTTAGTATCTAGGAATTCTAATACATCATAGTGGAAGATATTTAAATATACAGCCCCCGCTCCTGGACGTTGTCCAAGTTGATCAGCATATGCAAAACCTTGTTCTAAAGATTTAGCAACAGGAATAACACCCTTAGCTACTCCTTTTATACCTTTAATACTTTCACCACGTGCACGTAGTTTTGATAAGTTAATCGCAACTCCTCCACCAATTTTTGAAAGTTGCTTAGCTGTTGAATCAATGTAGTTAATAGAGTTAAGTGAATCACCTACTTCTAGTAAGAAACATGATACTAACTCACCACGACGACTTCTTCCAGAGTTCAGGAATGTTGGTGTAGCTGGTTGTAATCTTTGCTCAAGCATTGAAATCATAAGTTCTTTAGCTAAAGCAACATCTCCATCAGCTAAGTACATAGCTACGATAAATACGTGTTGGTTAAAGTTTTCTAAATATTGTTTTTTATCATTTGTTTTTAATGCATAGTCCTTATAAAACTTACTCGCTGCCATATAACTCTTAAATTCAAACCTGAAGTTTGCAGCTAATTCTAAACATTCTAAAATTTCATCTTCAATATACTTATCGAAGATATTATAGTAGAAATTCTCTTCAACTAAATATCTAAGTCTTTTCATTTCCGAATTGAATTTTACTGTACGAAAGTCTACTTCACGAAGAAATTCTTCTATAGCTTCAACATCTTTTTCTAATTTAAAAAAGCCATTATCGCCTCTTTTTGTTACTTCATTATTTAGTTCAATATGGTTAAATTTCTCCATTCTTTACACTCTCCAAATATATTTTTTTAAATTCACTTATATCTTTTTTGCTTCCATGCAATTCAATTTTCATCAATAATGGAACATCATACTCCTTACTAATAATTTCAGAAGCATTGGCGAATCGTTCACCCCAGTTTTTATTTCCACTACCAACAACACCTTTTAAGTACATATAATTTTCTACTAAAAACTTAGAAACCGCAGCTGGTACTTCTCCAAAACCAAATGTTGGTGTTATAAGGATATAATCGAAATCTACATCGTAATCAATATCTTGTAAATGAACTACATCTTCTTCGGGAATTTCACACATGTCTACAAATCTTTTACAATTTCCAGTCAATGAATAAACAATAATCTTCATTATTTCCTCACACTCCCATAAAAATATTTCCGAAATTATTTCCCGGAAATTTCAATCATATATTTATTATACACTCTATTTTTTATTTTTTCAACGATTATTTTTGCTCTAAAAATCCTTGAATTTTTTTTTTCAAAATTTCTATACTTATTTAATATTCTTGAAGTACATTTATTAACTTTTAGGAAGAAGTATAGTGAAAAATATTATAGTAAAAAAAAATACTTAAGAATTTTTTACTTGAAATTTTGAAAAAAAGAACTCAGAACAATAATTTTGTTCAAAGTTCTTTTTATTAATAATTTAATTAATTCTATTAGATTTTCTTCTAGCAAATTCTGAAAAATGGAATTTATCTACTCTATGACGACTTTCTGTATAATGAAGAAAATCAGTTCCTTCCGTATAAACATCGCTTCTTAGTACTGCGATATGCTTATGACCATTTAGGTCAATATACGTCGAATCTTCTTCATTAATAGGCTCAATCTTAAAATCTTTATTTCCATATGAAATTTTTATACCTAAATCATTTTCCAGATATTCATACAGCGATTCCTCTACTCGAGCAGTAGGTAATTCTCCAATTGCACTCTTTCTAATATAATCTTTATCTAATATTACTGCTTCGCCATCAACAATTCTCTGACGCACCAAGTAAATTAGTTTTTCTCCACGTTTCACAAGACCAAGGCGCACTAAAAAATCCGGAGCATCAACTTCTTCATTAACTATTACCTTAGTAGTTGCTTCAACGTCTTGAAATTGTCGACGTTCTTTAAAACTTAAAAGACCTGTTACTGGTAATCTATATCTATGAACATCAAGAACAATAGATCCCTTGCCTTGAATTTTATGGATATAGCCATTTTCTAATAATAATAACAATGCTTTTCTTATAGTTTCCCTAGAAACATCATATTCTCTTGCAAGATCATTCTCACTTGGCAAAAGCGAATTAGACCTATATTGCCTATTTTCTATTTTTTCTCTTAACTCTAAATAGATCTTAAAAAACTTATTCATGATTTCCCCCAAAATAAATAACTATATACATATATTTTAACATAATTCACATAAATATTAAATATTTTTTACTCAAAAACTTTTATAAATCTATCTATTTTTTGCTAATTCCTGTAAATATGTAAACCAAATTTTGAACAAACTTCTTATCTTCTACAATATTAATGTGCTATAATATTTAATGGAGGTATTAATATGAACAAATATATTCGACAAATATTAATTGTTTTTCAAAATTTCTCACTATTTATTAGTTCCATCCTTGGTATAATATTTTACAATTGTTTTAACCTAAACTTTTATAAAAATTTCTATTCAAAAGGAAATTTAACCGATAATATCAGTACAACAAGTGATGAATTAATAAATAATACATCGAATCTCTTAGATTATCTAAATGGCAAAGCTGAATTAAATACATCTTGGTTTTCAGAAAAAGATATTCTTCATATGAAAGATGTCAAAACTCTTTATAATATAAGTTTTTATACTATGATATTTTTTATAGCTGTATTTATTATTTCCACTATTTTAATAATGGTTTTATACAAAAATCATACAATGTTCTATATTACAAGAACCTTTAATAAAACATTATTAGCATTCATTGTATTAATTTTAGTTTTAGCTAGTGTGATTTCATATAATTTCAATTCATTTTGGATAAAATTCCATCAACTACTATTTTCTAATGACCTATGGCTATTAAGTCCTGATGAATCTAACCTTATAAAAATGGTTCCTGAAGAATTTTTTATCAGTTTAATTACAACTATAATATTACATATATTATTACTATTTATAGCATTTTTTGTTTTAAACAACATATTAAAAAAAAGATTTAGAAATATTTAACCTTCTAGTGTAAGTTTAAAATGTTATTTATTAGAAATATATGATATAATAAATTCTAGTTTCAAATAAATAAAATAAGAAAGGATAAATTATGGCTCAAAATGATAAAAATGTTGTTACTGAAGATAAAGTAACATTTAGATTATGTGATGACTGTCTTGGTGTTAATCTTAAAACCTTAATTCCAAAATTAAAAAAGAAAGCACCTAATGCTGAATTCATCATAGGTTGCCAATCTTATTGTGGACCTGGAAGAACACAAACTTTCACACTTGTTAATAGTAGAATCTGCATTGCTGATACTGAAGTCGAACTAATGCCTTTAGTTGACGAAAAACTTAGAGATCGTATGAGTGCAGAAGATGAAGAAAAATACAGAAAACGTCTAGAACGTCGTCTTGAGCGTACTTTTTACTTTATTATCCCTGAGAATGCTACTATTAAACTAGGAGAAGATGTTGATCTAGGTAAAGATGGAATAATTGCTCGTAAAGCTGGGCAATCTTATCTTGACGATCTTATTATCGAAGGAGAAGTAGATAATACTAAACCTGGGACATACGAATTAGTATATAAAGTTACAATAGATAATAAAGAGCACAAGAGAAAACGACTTATTACTGTAGTTGATGAAAACGTATAATCAACATTCATAAAAATAAAAAAATTAAACCTATAGTAAAATACAAAGTTTTATAGTCTTATAGGTTTTTCTTTACTTTATTTTTTAAAAATTAATACTGTTTTTATGAAAATAACGTTTACTTTTTTTGTAAATATGGTATAATATAAATATAGAAATAGAAGTCGGAGGTTCTGATCATGGAAAATAAATATACAAAAATTTTAGTCGCAGTAGATGGTTCTAAACAAGCTGAGTGGGCATTTACAAATGCTGTAGCTATCGCTCTAAGAAATGAGGATGCAGAGTTATATATCGCGTCTGTAATTGATGCGACAATCGCAACTTCTGGTTTATCAGATCCATATATTTTCAACTCATTCTACAAACGTACTAAAGAATTAGTTGATAGTTATGTGGATGCTGCTAAAGAAGCTGGGCTAACAAAAGTATTCGGTATTGTTGAACAAGGTATTCCAAAAATTGTTCTTAGTGAAGACATCGTTGATGAAAAAGGTATTGACCTTGTAGTTTGTGGTTCTTCAGGTTTAACTGGATTCAAACGTATGCTTATGGGATCAGTTTCTGAAGGTATTGTAAGATACGCTAAATCTGACGTAATCGTAATTAAACAAAGCTCTATTCCTCAAGATTTTGAAGCAAAAATTGCTAAAAAATTCCAAGAAGAACAAGAAAAATAAGTATCTCTAATATATTTAGATTAATGTTTGTTAATTTAAATTCATTTAAAATTTTTCCTTTTTTTAAAAGAAGTGGCTCATGTTTATCATGAATCGCTTCTTTCTTTTAATTCCTTCTATAATTTACACATATAAAAAAAGGAGTGACTCTAGAAAACTGATTTCTGAATCATCTCCTTATTTTTAATATATCTTTTTCACTTTTAAACTTTCATAATTTAATGCAGCAAGTTGAACAGAATTCGGTCCGAAATACTTAGTATAATCATGAAGTTGTTGTTTATCGTCATAAATATAAACCCTATCACCTATTTGTTCTTCTCCACCAATTTCAACAACCAAGTGACTCATCATAGTAGAATAAATATTTCTATCCTTTCCATTAATTATACAAGTTTTTCCTTTTAATCTATCTCGTAGTATTCCATCACCATAGCCAATATTAACAATTCCTACTTTCTTATCGACATCAGCTATATAAGAATTAGAATATCCTATGCACTCACCTTTATTTAATTTTACTATATTAATTATTTCACCGTAAACCGTAATTGGATTCTTAATAACTAGATTTTCTAAAGATACTGGGTTTACATTCACATCATAAGGCATAGCTCCATAAAGAATAATTCCCAATCTCTGATGCGTTGTTTTTTCGAAGGCACCATCACGTAAAAATGAGGCACTATTTTGCAGGTGAATCACTTCAAAATCATGATGTTTCTGTGCTTCGTCAAGAACCGCTAGCACCAGCTCTTTTTCTTTTTCATAAAAGCCATCAAACTCATCTGCAAATGAAAAATGAGACCAAAATCCTTTTAATTTTAAATCATTTTCTTTACAGAATGCTATAATTTCAAGTACTTCTTCCAGATTTTTTGCTCCAGCACGTCTCATGCTACCAGAAAATTCCAACTGTAACGTTAAATCTTTCAGTTTCTCGAGATTTTCTTTTAAATATTCAAGACTCGCTATATTTATCTCGATATTGTACTCATTTGCTAATGCAAAGTCATAAGTAGGATTCAAAAGAAAAATATTAGCATCCTTTCCTAATGTTTCCCTAATTACCTTGCACTCTTCTTCTTTTGTCGTAGCAAAATAATTAATTCCTACTTCTGAGTATAATTTTACACATTCTCTTAAATCTAAATTATACGCATTATTTTTAACTACAGCTATTATATCCTGTGCCTGTTCTTTTAAATTAACAGCATTTTGTCGTATATTATTATAATTTAACTCAATTGTTGCCATAAAGATCCTTTCTTAATTAAACAGGTAGAGTTGTATTCTCCCCTACCTGTTTATCTTACTAAAAAATCAAAAAATTACTCGTTATAATATTTCAATATACCAAGGTAATATTGAACCCCTACTTTTAATATTTTTTCATCGAAGTTGAAAGTTGGTGTATGCAGTCCAGAAACATAGTTTTTCTCTTCATTTCTTAAACCTAAAAAGCTATAGTTTATAGGAGAAAGTCTGCTGAAGAATGAGAAATCTTCCCCATATAGATAAGCTTCCTCTAACTCAATATAGTCAATATTTTCTTTTTCTATAACTTCTTTAATTACTTGATAAGGAACTTTATCATTAATTACCGCTGGATATCCTTCAGCAAAATCAACTCGAATACTTGCACCAGTAAGATGCTCAAGTCCTATTCGCGTATTTTCAATCGCAGCTTTGATTGTCGCTAAATCTTCCATACTGTATGTTCTAATCGTTCCTTCCAGATATGCGTTCTCAGCAACGACATTCATTGCATCCCCACCGTACATTTTACCGATATGAATAATGTTAGTGTTACGTGCTTTAGTATGTAACGCATTAAGTTTTAACATCTCTTGGAAGAACATTGTAGCAACATTAAGCGCATCGATTCCAGTATTTTTCAAACCAACATGAGCAGCACGCCCTTTGATATAAATTCTATATTCATTAGCGCTAGCCATAATTTCTTTTGGTTTAGAAACTATATGCCCTTCAGGATAATCTGGATTCATATGCAGGGCATAACTTGCTAAAATATTATAAGGTGAAAAATCGAAATTATTGATTAGTAAATTTCCACCACCAAAAGTTTCTTCAGCAGGTTGAAATACAAAAATACTATTTACCTTCGTAGCATTATTTTTATAATAATCAGCCGTTTCTATAACACTTCCTAAAAGCATAGTCGTGTGTCCATCATGACCACATGCATGCATTACTCCATCATTTTTTGATTTAAAATCAACATCATTTTCCTCTGAAATAGGAAGTGCGTCAATATCAGCTCTAAATAAAATCGTATCCTTAGTTTCTAAGCTTGCTTTAAAAATCACTACCAACCCTGTCTCAAGAGTTTCTTGACATTCTATTCCATATTCTTTTAAGATACTAGAAATAAATTCTTTAGTTTTATGCTCTTCCAAAGATAACTCTGGATTTTGGTGCAGATGTCTACGCCATGATGTTAAATTCTCTTCAGTAATTACTTTCATCTTCTTTTCCTACTTTATTATAAGTTTCTTAATTCTGCGATAATATCTACTTTTTCTTCTGCAACTTCACTACGTGTTTTGATTACTCGCGCAGGTACTCCCGCTACAACATCTCCACTAGCTACATCTTTCGTTACTACACTTCCAGCTGCAACAACGGCATTGTCACCAATTTGAACACCTTCTAACACTACCGCATTAGCACCGATAAGAACATTGTTCCCTACACGTACTGGTGTTGCGTTAGCTGGTTCGATAACTCCTGATAATACAGATCCAGCACCAACGTGTGAATTTTCTCCAACTTCTGCACGTCCACCTAAAATAGCATTCATATCGATCATAGTATTTTTACCAATTTTAGCTCCGATATTAATAACAGCACCCATCATGATAACCGCATTATCTCCAATACTTACATGTTCACGAATTGAACAACCTGGCTCGATACGAGCGTTAAACTGAGTTAAATCAATCATCGGTACACCACTATTACGGCGATCATTTTCAACACGGTGATTTACTACCGCAGCTCTATTAGCTTCATAAAATTCCACCCAATCAGCAAAATCTGCAAAAATAACTCTTGAGTTTCCTTCACCATATACTTCTAAAGTTTCTGGAAATTTTACATCAGCGTTAAAATTAACGTAAACTTTTACAGGTGTTTTCTTTTTAGATGTTGCAATAAATTTAATAATCTCTTCTGTTGATTTCATTTCTTTCTCCTATTATCTATGTGATTTTTTTCTATTTTATATTTAATTTTTACATATGTCAATCTAACTTTATTATAGTATTTTTATCATTTTTAATTTAAATGGCAATACCGAGCCACTACAGGAAGTAACTCGACAAAATCTTGATTCTTCGAAATCACAATTTTTGAGTCACACCCACGTGGAGGCGACTCAAAATATTATTTTCACAAAATCACTTGAGTCGCTCCAAACTTTATTATCTTGCACTAACCTTATTATTCTCTTCTGACTTTATTATTTTATACCTAGTACATCTTTCATAGAATATAATCTAGGTTCTTCTACACTGTTAAGCCACTGTGCTGCTGTAACAGATCCTTTTGCGAACATTTTTTTACTTAGTGCTGTATGTTTTATTTCGATAACTTCATCTTCACCAGCAAAAATCACTTCATGTTCACCTACTATAGTTCCACCTCGGACCGCATGAATTCCAATCTCTTTTTCTTGGCGTTTCATATCTCCGTGACGACCATAGACTCTATTGTAATCTTCTACATCTTTAACCGCATCAACTAACATTTTTGCAGTTCCACTAGGAGCGTCTACTTTTTTATTATGATGTTTTTCAATAACTTCGATATCATATCCTAGTAACAGTTCACTAGCTTTTTTCACTAACTCAACTAAGACATTTACTCCTAAACTGTAATTCCCAGCATAAACTACCCCTACTTGTGTAGCTAGGTCATCGATTAATTCTAATTCTTCTGTAGTATGACCAGTTGTCGCAATAACGACTTTTGTTGCTGTACGTTTAGCATACTCCACTAAAGATGCAGTCCCAGCGTGATGAGAAAAGTCAATAATCACATCAGCCACCTTCTCTAAACTTTCATATGAAGTATAAGTAGGAAATTTCTCCTCTAATAATTCGCGACCTACACCAGCAACAATTTCTAAATCAGTACTATCTTGAATATAGTTTTTTAGAACTTGTCCCATAGTTCCATTATAACCACTTAATAAAACTCTCATTTTTACTCTCCTTGTAATGAATTAAGTCTTGTAATCTCTTGTTCTAATCTTGTCGCTAATGTTGGTGCAACATGTGTCATTGGTAGACGGTAGTGACAAGCTGATTTCCCAATTAATTCTACACATTTTTTAACTGGCATTGGATTTGGTTCAGCGAATAACATGTGGATGAAGTCTAAATATTTAAGTTGAAGAGCAAATGCTTTGTCCACTTGTCTTTCTAGAGCGTATTTGCACATTAAGTGTGTCGCTTTTGGATAAACGTTAGCTAAAACAGAGATTGTCCCTTTACCACCAGCTAAAATAATCGGTACATTAATATCATCATTTCCTGAGTAGATATCAATGTTATCCCCTACTAAGTTTCTAACTGCTAAAGTATGAGCAATGTCCCCTACTGCATCTTTGTAAGCAACGATGTTTTTGTGTTGAGATAAGTGTAAAATAGTCTCAGGCGCCATTACTTGTCCTGTTCTTCCTGGTACATTATAAAGTACGATTGGTAAATCAACACTGTTAGCAATTGCTTCAAAGTGTTCAATTAAACCTTGTTGACTAGTTTTAATATAGTATGGTGTTACTACTAACAATGCATCCGGTCCTAATTTTTCAATTTCTTGGCTTAATCTAATTGAGTGTGCTGTATCGTTAACCCCACTACCTGCAATAACTGGCACACGTCCTGCCACTCTATCAATCGCGAATTTAATAACCGCTACTTGCTCATCATCAGGCATAGTTGAACTCTCACCTGTAGTTCCAGCTACGATAATCGCATCTGTTCCCTCGCTAATTTGGAATTCGATTAACTCTCCAAATGTTTCATAATCCACACTTCCATCCTCGAAAAATGGTGTTACTATCGCTACTCCGCTTCCTGTATAAATTGTCATAATCTTGTTCTCCTTGTATCTATGTTTTTTAATATATTTTTAATAATATTTTCTATGTTATTTTTTAAATTAAATATCTTGTCTAATTAAATCTTCTAAAGTTTCACCTTTTACTACTAGGCGACTAGTTCCATCTTTTACAAATACTACCGGTAATTTCGGTAATCTATTGTAATTACTACTCATACTATAGTTATATGCCCCTGTCGATGATACTAATAGTAAGTCACCTTGCTCAGCTTTAGGTAATTGTGCATCCATTACTAACATGTCTCCAGACTCACAGCACTTACCAGCTACTGTATAAGTTGTATTAGCTTCTTCATTCATCTTGTTAGCTAACATAGCCTCATATTTTGCTTTATATAATGCATAACGAGGATTATCTGCCATACCTCCATCAACGAACACATATTCACGACCTGCAAAAGTTTTCTTAACTCCACCAACACTGTATAATGTGCTACCTGCGTTACATGTTAAACTTCTACCTGGCTCAATAACTACCTTAGTTAAATCTAAGCCAAAATTATCACTTTCACGTTCAACTACTTCGATATACTCTCTTAAAAATTCAGCAAGTTCAAAAGGTCTATCTTCTTCAGTATAATAAACTCCGAAACCTCCACCTAGATTAAGAACACTTATAGTTAAACCTAATCTTTCTTGAACTTTTTTCGTAAATTCCATAACCACTTTTACAGCTTCGAAAAATGAAGTTTTCTCAAAAATTTGTGATCCGATGTGTGAATGGAATCCTACGAAGTTAAGATTGCTTTGGTTATTAATATCTGCGATTAAATCATAAATTGTTTCGTCATATACCGAATAACCAAATTTCGAATCATCTTTTGCAGTTTTGATATATTCATGAGTATGAGCATCAATACCTGTATTAATTCTTAGTAGTACATCTACAGTATTTCCACTCTCTCTTACGATTTCATTAATCATTTCATATTCATAGTCATTATCTACAACGATAGTTCCTACACCAACTTCTAAAGCATATTGTAGTTCCTCACGAGTTTTATTATTTCCGTGGAAATAAGCTCGTCTCATATCATATCCAGCTTTATATGCTGTATGAATTTCACCAAGTGAAACTACATCTACACCTAAGCCTTCTCTACTTGCAATTCTTAATACCTCTAAACAACTAAAAGCTTTCGATGCGTAAAGAACTTCTGTATTGAACCTTGAACTTTTGAAATTATTAATAAAAGTTCTACATTGATTCACTAACATATTCTCGTCATAAACGTAAAGTGGTGTGCCATATTCAGCCTTTAACTCACCAACCCCAACACCAGAAATATTTAGTTCACCATTTTCCACCGTCATACCATCAAATAATCTCATTACTTTCTCCTTCAAATAAGTTATAAAAAATAGACTACAAGAACAAAAGGTCCTTGTAGTCTAGCTTATAATTCTATCCTATTCCTCTTGCCCTTATTATAAAAAGCTCACCATGAAGAAAATGGGCATTTTCTAATGACAGTGCTATGCCTATTCGACATAACCCCAGTGAATTTAATCACTTCGGCGATGCTACCTTTTAAATTAGTCATCGCGGCCTCTTTTTATAATACTTATCTATTAGCATTATAAAAATAATATCACGTTTAAAAATTATTGTCAATAGCTTTCAGAAAATTTTTATAATATTACATTTTTGAAGCATGTATATACACAATTAATAATAGTTGTAATTAACTTTTAAAACAACTATAATATACACATATTAAAAGAAGACAGGATACTACACTGCTTCTTATTAAAAATAAAGGATTATAAAATATGATAGACTTTACAAAAAATGACGACTTAAATAAAATTATAAGTGACAATGACATAGCAATTATTCAATATGGATCTGCCACATGCATGCCATGTCATTCAATAAAAAACAGAATTACTACGTGGCAAGAAGATCACAAAGGTATCGCAGCATACTACATTTCATTAGAAGAAAATATGGAAATTGCTGCTCAACTAGGTATTCTTTCAGCACCAACTGTAGAAGTATATATCGAAGGAAAACTATCTATTCAAAAAAGTGGCTACTTCAGTCTAGATGAAATTCTAGAAAAAGTAAGTGCTGTAAGTGAACAAATTAAATAAAAAATATGGGAGTGACTCAAAAATCATAATTTTGTAGAAATCGATTTTGTCGAGTCACCCCCGCACAGGTTATTAGATATCTAAAAAGCTTTCATAAAGCGAATTTAGATATCAATAAACCACTGCGTCTATGAATTCTCATATACACTTTTTTTAAAGTTACTATTTTTGAATCGCTCTTATTATTAGTTATAGATTTATTTTGCTAATATATCTACAGGTTCTTCACCTAGTAACAATTTTACATCATTTATGTCAACAATTCTAAAGCCTTTAATCTTTGATTCCAATTGCCTTACTGACTTGGTCACCCTCGATGTATCAATAAGTAATATCTTTTCATAGTCAGGTGCTTTTTCTTCTGCTCTCTTAAGAAATCTCATAACATGCTCAGGATGTAAATATGTCTGACCTTTATATGATTTTATTTCTACTACATATTTCTTTCCTTTTTTCTCAAGACATAAATCAAAGTCTGCACTTCTATTTTTTGGTTCCGTAACTTTATAACCAACATTTTTAAAAGCATATGCTAGTAATAATTCTTTACCTATTGGTGAAGTCAACTTCTCTAAAGCTGCAAGTAATGGTTTAGGTTTAATCTTAATAACAGATTTCTTTAATCCCTCAGGATCTTTTGTTAATAATTTCCTATTAAATCCAATAATATAATCCTCCACTATGGCAAAATGACCATGTGCTATACAGTTTCTAATGGCAGTTAATAAAGCATTTATTTTTGAAAATGTAGTATATTTCGCAACTATTATTTTTTGACAATTAGAACAAATATTCCCCTCAAAAAATCTCCATTCATCATTACTTATAACATCCTTTGAACCTATCCACTTCACATCACGACTTTCATTCATTCCCATTTGATTCATAACATATGTAAATGAAAATTCATCATATATCTTATCAGAAATTAATTCATTTTTATCTGATTGGTATGAATCAATATTCGGAGTATACCAAAGTAATTCTTTTATTACAGTATCCATTTCTTCTGAAAGTTTAATTGGTCTAGGGCTGTGGTGTATTTTATAATTTTTTTCACTTCTACTACTGCAACATTTCTTAAACATATCCTTCTCCTAATATGAAATCAATTAATATCAACTTTATTATAGCATAAATCATGTACATAAAAAAAGACACATAGGTATGCATATGCATAAAATAAAAAAAGAGATGTCGACCCCCCTCCAAAAAAATAAAAACGGGGGAGGAGGATAGACATCTCTCATTAGTTTCATTATACTGAGAAAAGTTATAAAACACAATAAACTTTATTTCAAAATATTTTACTTCTCAACAAACCTACTAACTAATTTATACACTTGTTTGATTTCCTTATTTTCTAAATTCCAAGTTTTTAATTCTTCACTTATAAGTTCTGGAAACTTTCTACTTATATCCCTTAATGCATTTCCTACTGACTTTCTAACATATTCACTAGTGTCTTCTTTTAATGGGGCTATTCTTTTTATTGCTTCTTGTGGGTTTTCTTTGAAATATGGTTTACTAGTCCATATCCTTAACCCTTCTGTGACAGCTCTTCTCGTATTCGGATTATCAGACCTTAGCCACTCATCAATTACAGAGATTGAATTTTCATAACCTTTATTTTTACAATATTCATCGAATGCTTTCGCAAGTACCTCTTGCACTCTCCAATTATCATCTTTAGATACTTCATCTCTCATAAAAGTTAGGATATCACTATCATCTGATAAATATCCGAAAAGAAACACACCGTACATTCTAACTTGGTATACTTTTGATTCATATGATAAAAAAGCCAACTTCCTAATATAAGCTCTATCGTTATTTTTATAATCAGCCAAAGCTCTCTTCTCCTCTTCCTTAAATCCTCTCTTTATTAAAGAAAATTCTTGTTCTAGGCTTTTAATATATTCGTTCAACTAATATCACCACCTTATTATTATAAAAAAGCATATAGAATGTTAGACACTCTATATGCTTAAGGATGATTTGCTAAAATTAATTGTTAGCTTTTAAGAAATCAACAGTTTTTTGGATTACTAACTCACCACGTAAGTCTTCAACACTAATACGTTGTTTGATTCCTTCTTCAGTCGTGTTGTACATAGTAGCAAGTTCTTTAACTTCTGCATCGATGTCAGCTTCTGTTACTTCAACTTTTTCTACTTCAGCGATTTCACCTAGTACGAATGAAGTTTTGATTTTGTTTTCAGCGTCTGATTTCATTTCTGCTTTAAGATCAGCTTCACCTTTTCCAGTGAATTGCTCATATAAGTCGAATGATAATCCTTGACGAGATAAGTTTCCTGTGAATTGTTCGAACATAGAGTTAACTTCTTGTTCTACTAATTTTTCTGGTACAGAAACTTTTGCGTTTTCTACAGCTGTAGAAATTACTTTATCAGAGTAAGATTTTTCTGCTAAGTTTTCTTTTTCTAATTTGATTTCTTCTTTTAATTTTTCTTTGTATTCAGCTACAGTTGAAGCTGCTTCTTTAGAAAATTCTTTAACGAATTCATCAGTTAATTCTGGTAAAACTTTTTCTTTTACGTCGTGAACTGTAACTTCGAATCTAGCTGCTTTACCTGCAAGATCAGCTACTTGGTAGTTTTCTGGGAATGTTACGTTAACTTCTGTATCAACTGGTGCAACTTTTCCTTCTAATTGTTCTTCAAATCCAGGGATGAATGAACCTGAACCTAATTCTAATTCGTAACCTTTAGCTTCTCCACCGTCAAAAGCTTCGTCTCCAATGAATCCTTTAAAGTCGATAACCACGATATCACCTTTTTTAGATTCTCCTTCTTTGATTTGCCATTCAGCTTGACGACTTAATAAGCTATCTAATCTTTCTTCTACATCAGCATCTGTAACTTCTACTGATTCTTTTTCTAATCCAAGGTTTTTGTATTCACCTAACTCAACATTTGGTTTAACAGTAACAGCTGCTTCGAATTTAACACCTTCTTCTTTACTGATTTCTTTAACATCGATATCAGGCATAGCTAATGGTGAAACTTCTAATTCGTCGATAGCTTTTGTATAAGCTGCTGGTAATACGAAATCTACTGCATCTTGGAATAATGCTTCTTCACCGTACATTTTGTTGAATACGGCTCTTGGTAATTTACCTTTTCTGAATCCAGGTGCGTTAACACGTTTAACTGCACGTTTGAATGCTTGATCTAATCCTTTCGCAAATTCTTCTTTTGTTGCTGAAAAAGCGATAACTACTTTTCCATCTTCTCTATTTAAAATTTGTGACATTTATTTTTCCTCCAAAAATACTTTTAAGCATCATCAAAAATGTTAGTATAAAAATACTAAAAACTCTTGATTAATTATATAGTAAATAGCGTAAAAAGTCAATCGTTACATACTCAAATTATTGTTTTTAAGAGTAAGTTAAATAGTTTCAAAAAATTATTTAACTTACTCTCATTTAATAATAAATTTCAAAAAAATTGTAATACTTCTATACTTTTTATCTACCGATTAGTTGTTTACTAAATTCTTTTATTAATTTATCATTTTCTCTGTAATTAGGATAGTATTTTCCTAACAATGTATAAAATCTCGGTGTGTGATTTGTTTCTAACAAGTGAGTAAGTTCGTGAACAATAGTATGTTCCAAACACTCAACTGGATATTTTACAAGTTCGTAGTTTATCCAGATTCTTTTCGCTTCGATATTACATGTTCCCCAACGTGTTTTCATCTTTTTAATTCTAAGCTGTTCAGCATGAACATTCATAGTCTTTTCATACTTACTAAGAAACTCCAAGCATTTATTATAAACAACCTTTCTAAGTTCCCTAATTACTATTTGTTCTCTATCTTTGTATTTGTCTTTAACGCTTAGAATTAACTTATCATTAGAAATAGTTACCTTGTTTTTCTCTCCAAGTCTGACTTCTAAAGTCAATTCTTTCCCGAAAACATAATGCTTTTCACCTGTTACATAATTTTTGACAGTATGACCATTCTTCAAGATATTACTTCTTCTAAGTTTTATCTCAGCTACATTTTCTTGAACAAGTTTTTTTATGATATAGTTAGGTGTTCTTGGAGGGGCACTTACTACTACATCAGCATTTTTTTCAACTTTTAAGTAGATGTTTTTCATTTTCCTTCTGTATTTAATAGTGACGATTAAATCATCTACAATTATTACTCTTTGCATACTGCCCCTCCTCTATATTTTATTATTTTAACTCACAACCTACTAATGCAGTACCAACTCTTATATGAGTCGCTCCTTCTTCAATTGCAATTTTATAGTCGTTACTCATTCCCATCGATAAAAATTCACATGGTGCATGTGATAAATTCAGCCCTTTTACTTCATCACGTAACTCTCTTAATTTTCTAAAGCAATTACGTAATATTTCTTCATCTTCAACAAAAGGCGCCATAGTCATAAGTCCAACAACTTTTATTTTTGAATATTGTTCCAATGATTTAATAAATTCAATGGCTTCTTCCGAAGTTAGACCATGTTTACTCTCCTCTCCAGAAACATTCACTTGTACGAAACATTTAATTTCTTTTTCTGCACGTTTTTCAATTTCTTTAGCTAGGCTATCTCTATCCAATGCGTGGAAATAATCAACCTCATTAATCACATCACGTACTTTTCGTGTTTGTAAACTTCCAATTAGATGCCATGTCTTATTAAAATATTTGTTTTTTCTTTGTATATAATTTTGCGGACGATTTTCAGCAAAATCAGTAATTCCAGCTTCTATCGCCTCTTCAACTCTAGTATCAGTAACATATTTGGTTACAGCTATTAAGTTCACTTCATCAGCATTTCTTCCTACTTGTTTACAAGTTTCCGCTATTTCTCTTGTTATTGTCTCAAAATTCTCTCTAACGTTCATTTTTTTCTCCTACTTATTTTCTTTAATCTCTTTCTAATTTTATTATAACATGATGCTTATTATTTTGTTATTAATAAAATAAAAAAAGACACCTATTAAATAGATGTCATAACAAGTAGTCGAACGGAGTCGCACCGTCATCTCCCTTCTTAATTAAGAAGGACGTCTTCCTTTTTGAACTACTGCCCTAATTGTCACTTTGATTATACCAAATTTTTTCCTTTATTCAAATTATTTTTATAGTATTCTATATTTTTTAATTAAAATATGGAAAGTAACAAGAAAAACTTATTACTTCCCATTATTATTATTTTCTAGGTACTAGTTCCAATACTTTATCCTTAGGAATATTTCCTATAGATTCACTCGTATATTCTCCTTTTACCCATTTTTCTATTTGATCATCATAATTATCACTTAAGAAATGTCCACTTTGACCAGGTCCAACAATATGATGTCCTGTTTTAGTCTCAAAGTCATAAACAAATCTCCAAGAAGCTCCATGATTTACAAGTCCTTCTTCGTTTTGTCTCGCCGCTTGAACTGTAACTTTAGAACCTGAAATAGGATATTCTTTCGGATTTAAGAAAAATGCTAACAATGCAGATGATTTAGATAATGGATGCCTGAATCCTAATGTATGAGCTGTGCCCCACTTCCATTTAGATACGTCATTCCCATATTTACCTTCTAATTCAGTTATAGTTTCATTTAAACTGTTTGTTAATACTTCTTGTAGTCCATTTTTCTCCTCAATAAGATTTACTTTTTTACCGTTTATACTATCTCTAAGTACCTTATCTACATAACTCTCTTTATGAGGCATAAATTTGTAAACATCTGTATCCATCTTATCTTTTAGTATATATGCTTGAATTTTTTTCATCCACAGATCAAATATTAAAGGAGCTGCTTCATCTTTCTCGTCTACATTATTCCATGATTTTAGTTTATCAACTACTTCTTTGTTAGAAATTTTATCAACATTTATATTTTTTAAGAAGTTTAGTAAAAATTCTTGTGCATATAGATTTTTTGTATCCATTTGAAGTTTCTTCATATCATCAACTGTTAAATTATTTTTCTTTGATAATACTTCATCTATACGAGCTTTTCTATATGGCTGTGCCCAAACGTTTGATGTATGATAATCAGTTTTCACAGTTTCAGTATTCGCTGTCGCAATAAAACCTTCTTCTGGATTAACGAGTTTCGGTAATTTATCGTATGAAACATAACCACTCCATCCATAATCACTACTATAACCTGGAACAGGAAGATTCCCATCTCCTTTTTTCCTAATAGGTACATTACCGTTTGATTTATAAGCTATATTTCCTTCATTATCTGCAAAAACAAAGTTTTGAGCTGGTGCTTTGAATTTTTTCAATGATTTCTCAAATTCTTGCCAATTTTTCGCTTTATCTATATTTAAAATAGCTTCTAGTTCTTGCGTCGATTCAAGTGCTGTCCACTGCATTGAAAAACTCGTATCTTTATTTCCTAATGGTTTCAGCAATTGATCAATTATTGGGCCATGCTTCGTATTAACAACCTCAAAATTGACAGTATCTTTTCCTTTTACTTTTATTGAATACTTATCAACTTTAGCATCATAATATTCATTATCATATTTAAATTTATATGGATTATTCTCTTGTCGTTTTTCAATGTATAAATCTTGAACATCTGGTCCAAAATTCGTAACTCCCCACGCTATATGTTCATTATGTCCAAGAATAATACCCGGTACTCCAGGGAAAATAACCCCTGAAACCTTGTTATTTGGTGTTGAAAGTGTCATCTGATACCAAACTGATGGAGTACCTAACCCCAAATGAGGATCGTCTGCCAATAATGGTTTACCAGATTTAGTTTTTTTACCAGAAACAACCCAGTCATTACTACCATTTTCCATCGGTGGACGCTCAGTCTTAGCTGTATTCTTATCTATACTCACATCTATACCTTGATTTGCTTTTATAATCTCTTCATTATCTTTATTTTTTGAAAAACTATCAGGAAGTAACTGTTTTAGATTTTCTTCACCTAAATTATTTAATATCCAATTATTAAATCCTAAATGATCCCAGTGTCCACCTAAATCATAAGCCATGTATTTCCCAACTGTTAAAGAATCAATAGGAGTCCAATTCTCAGGAGAATATCCTAATAAAGAAAACTCATAAGGTAATTTATTATCTCTTTTCGCTTCTTCAATATATGAATTTACTCCTTGAGCATAATTTTCTAATATTATTTTAGCCTCTTCTGAGTAATCCTTATAAGATTCTTCTGCTGCTTTTCTTAAAGAAAATACCAAAAATTTCTTATCATTTTCCAATGCTGCTTCACCAACAACTTCAGATAATCTACCACTCGCTTGTCTTCTCGCTAAATCCATCTGAAATAATCTATCTTGTGCATGAATATAACCCTGAGCTTTATATAGATCACTATCATTATCTGCTTCAATAGTTGGAATTCCATTCTTATCACGAGACACTTTTACATTCTTATCTAAAATCTTTAATTCTGTCTTTCCTTCTACTGTTGGTAAAGATTTATGTACAAAATAATACCCATAACCTCCTACCAACAATACCAAGGTTACTAACATTATTGCTAATCGTTTTAAAATCTTAATAACTTTATTTTTCATAAGTCCTCCTAAAAAATAAATTATACTAAGAATTATATTAGCTTTATCCACTTTTTGCAAACTGATATTTCCTAAAAAAACTCTAAATAAGTATAGTATTTTTTTCGCTTTTATTTAATATTTATTATTTGATAGATATTTTCTATCTCCAAAGAATATTAATAGTATAGGTTAAATACATTCCACTTTACTATTCCCCTAATAATTACTTCTCTCATCAGATTTCTTGATAATTTTTAATATTTTACTATCATATTACTTCAACATACTTATATTTTTATAAAAATTTTACAAAAAAATTCCCGAAGAAAATGACTTTCTCCGGAAACTATAATTCTCTTTTATATTTTTCTGAATTTCGTATTAATATTATTCTTATTCCTAAGAAGAAATATATTATACAACTAATAAATAGTATACCTAAACTAAAGATTAATAATAATATACTATACACTAAAAATAGAAATGCCACTATATTGTGATTTACCCCCTTTTTTAAAATCACAAAAAGTAATAGTAAAAATAACACTACTAAAAGTGCAAAGTATAACCATGCAAGTTGTCCCATAATTTGAAAGATAAAATGCATATCTTTTGTAGAGACATTGGCACTATCTTGAGTAAGGCGTGTTTGTTCACGAATCTGATCAACAATTTTAGTTCTCAAATATTCATTTCCTACATATTCTCGAAACAGATTGATCATACCTCCAACAAACCCGATGTACACTACATAAACTATACTAGAGATAAGTAATAATATTTTCTCTAATTTGTCAAAATGCATTAATTTCCACCTTTATCCTTACACTTAGCGCAAGTACCATAAAATGATAGAGAGTTATCCTGAACTTCAAATGAGTATTCTTTTCTCATATATTCAATAAGTTTATTAAATATAGGGTTTGATACTTTTTCTATATTATTACAGTTAGTACAAATTAAATGATGGTGTAGTTCATCATCAACTGATTGTCTTAAATGATATTTAGAAACACCATTACTGAAAGAAATTTTTTCTAAGATTTTTAATTCATAGAAAATATCTAAAGTTCTATAAACTGTAGCAATACCGATATCTGGTGTTTTCTCTTTTAAAATAAAGTATAATTCCTCAGCACTAAGATGCTGTTCATCATTTTCTACTAAAATCTCAACAATTTTTTCCCTTTGAGGTGTTAGTTTATATGGTGATTGTTGAATTATTTTAATTATCTCATCATAAATAGTCATATATTATTTTGCGCCTTTCCTATTTTTTAAGTAAGATAATGCAAGCATAGTCTTACTATCAGTTATAACATTGTCATCTAAAAGTTTAAATGCTTCTTCAACTTTATATTTTCGTAAATTAATGAATTCATCATCATCTGGATTTTGTTCTCCAGCATATTCTAAATTATCAACATAATATATAGTGATTAATTCTGAGCTATAACCAAGAGCTACATGTACGTCACAAAGCTTCTCTAGTCTTTCTTCTTCGACCACATATCCTGTTTCCTCTTGCAGCTCACGAATAGCGGCTAATTTCTTATTATCTTCTCCAGGCTCTAACTTACCTGCAGGAATTTCTAAAGTTACAGCTTCAATAGCCTTTCTATATTGCTCAACAAGAATTACCTCATCTTCTTTAGTAAGTGCTAATACCGCTACTGCTCCTCTATGACTTATCAGTTCACGTGTTGAAGTTTCTCCGTTTGGTAAAGTTACAGTATGTACTTCCAAATCAAGAACTCTACCTTCGAATATTTTCTCTACTTCAATAGTTTTTTCTTCTAAATCTATTTTCATAATTTCCTCCATCTCTTTACAAAGTATATTCTTCTAGATCATGTGCAACCCTCACACTACATTTATCGCATAGCGACTCTACAGCATCTTTTTCAATATTTCTATCATATCTTGCACTAATATGTGTTAAAAATAAATTTTCAACTTTACTATTTTCTATCATCTTCTCAATATCTAAAATGTTCAAATGATAGTTTTTTCTCGCATGGTGTGCATCTTCTTTTAACAAGTATGTGCACTCTGTGATAATGATATTACTATTTTTAACAAATTCATCCAATCCTTCAAAGTATCTTGTATCTGGTATAATCGAGATTTCTTTTCCAGGTTTATCTTCAGATAAAAATTCACTTGAATTATACATCTTACCATTAAATTCAAAAGTATCTGATTCCTTTATTTCTCTATAAAACGGCCCTGGCATAATTCCTAATTCTCTCAACTTATCTGCATCTAAGCTCCCTTTTTGTTTTTTAAATATAATTTTATATCCAAAACATTCAATATTGTGAGCTAGTGGATAGCTAAAAACAGTAACAGTTTTATTATCTATTATACACTGTTCACTAGAAATTTCAATATATTCCACGCTATAAGAAAGTGAACAATGTGTGAACATCATGTTTTTTTCTATAAAATCTTTAATCCCTACTGGTCCATAAATAGTAACCTTTGAAGCATTCGTATCTAGAAGAAAACTTCTAGAAGATAAAAAACCAATTAACCCTAATACATGATCAGCATGAAGATGGCTAATAAATATTTTAGTTATTTTGGTTGGCTTAATGTTGGTTTTTAAAATCTGATGTTGGGTTGCCTCTCCACAGTCAAACATCCAACACTCTTTTAATTCTTGCATAAAGTTAAACACAAAACTCTGTGTATTTCTAAATTTTGCTGGAAGCCCAGCTCCTGTTCCTAAAAATTGTACTTCCATCGTATTCCTCTACTTTAAAATTAATAATGGTGGCCTAAAAAGATATTCCATTTAAGCCACCTTATGTAAGTTATAATTTTACTACAAAAACCTGCGCATCTTATAAGCAAGTTATTACATGCTCTACTCCTGCTGGAATTTCTAATAGTTCAAATTCGTTTACAATCTCAACCTCTTCTTCAAAAGAAACTGTAATCTTTCCGCTAATATTCAATAATAAGATATTTTTATCATTGCTATATGAGTCTGTTTGATTCCCTACTTTTAGATTCATATGTACTACTTGATATTTATCATTTTCTAATATAATACCACCTAATAGTGCATTTTTATCTAACTTTACTTTTTTTATAATCTTATCTTCCTTTACGTTTATATAACCCGTCTTCTTCAATCATAATTAGTTTATTCTTGAATAATCTCCCAACAGCACGTTTGAAACTTCCCTTACTCATTCCAAACACTGCCTTAATTTCTTCTGGATCAGATTTATCAGTAAATTCACAATATCCGTTGTTTTCAATGTAATCCATAATAGCTTGACCATCAGCATCCATTCTCTCATGAGCACGTGGTAAGAATGAACCATTAATTTCCCCGTTATCTTTAACACCGATAACACGCAGGGTAACTTTTTCTCCTAAACGTGGTTCTTTTTCACGTTCACTTTCATGAACAAAAACTTTGTAACCGTCTTTTGTTAATAGGAATGTCCCAACGCGCATTAAACGGTATGGATAAGCTTCAATATCTTTATTCTTCATATTCTTAGTTGCTTTAGAATATAATGATGCTACGATAGTCTCTGTCGCCAAACGCGCAAATAATTGTCCACTAAAATCACGACGTAAAGTAATAAATAGTTCGTCACCTTCTTTAGGCCAAACACTTCGTAATTTCGGTAAATCTTCACCTAAAAGTGGAATTTCACGAGAAAATCCAATATCAAGGCCTACTCTATCCTCTTCAACCTTTACTACCTTACTAAAAGCATAGTCACCATATGTCACTTCTGGAATGTTCGGTGTCGCGAATAATTTCCCACTACGTGAAGGGTATACGAACATTGAATATTCTTCACCAATTTCGTAATCATCTAAACTTTCTACGTCAGATTCGTTACAACTAATTTCTTCTTCATTCGGTCCTTTAAAAACTAATGATGAACTTTTCTTTTCTACTAACTCTAAAAAATGGATTTCTCCAGTAATAAATTTTATATCTTCTCTTTCCATCAAGTACCTCTTTCTTTTATTTATTGTATAACTTTTTACAGAATTGTCACTAAATTTCATCCCATAAAAAAAGGTTGATACCTAATATCAACCTTTAAATTAATCGGAAAAAGTAGTATCAGGGCGTACTTACTTAACCATATTTTTTATTTGTTTTAATTGATTTACTCTTATTTCCTTTGGAAGGAATCTTCTTATTTCATCTTCATTATACCCAACTTGTAATCTCTTATCATCGACAATGATAGGTCTTCTAAGCATTCCTGGATTATCTTGAATAACTTTATATAATTCTTGAATAGACATACTTTCAATATCCAAATTCAATTTTTGGAAAGTTTTCGATCTGAATGAGATTATATCTTCTGTTCCGTGCTCCGTGATAGACAAAATGTCTTTAATCTCATCTGTTGTCAGAGCTTCTGAAAAAATATTTCTTTCCACAAAGTCTATTCCATTTTCAATAAGCCAAGCTTTAGCTTTTCTACAAGAAGTACAACTTGGCGATGTAAACAACGTAACTACCACCAGAACTCACACTCCTTTATAAAAATAACATTAATATTTTTATAATTCTATATACTTCTATAATTATACTACATATATTATAGTTTTACAATATACTATTGAAAAAATATTTTAATTTGTCAACTAAAAACACTTATTTTACATTGTTTTACTGTTGACTATCCTTGTAGACACAAGCTTTATGTTCTACCCTTACATTTTTAACTTTGTAAGATAAATTAAATTATATAATAATACACTCTAACACTACTTTACATAGTCTTACTTTATTATTATATACTTTGTAATTAAAATTTAAATTAAATACAGTCTATAAATTTTCAAGTTTTTATAAAAATAGCTAAATTGACAATGACTTTCATGTATGATATCATATACATATGCCAGCATGGCGGAATTGGCAGACGCACTGGACTCAAAATCCAGCGATGGCAACATCGTGCCGGTTCGACCCCGGCTGCTGGTATAATTATTAAGACAAGGTTTTTTAAGCCTTGTCTTTTTATTTTTTCTTCCAATTTTCCCTCTCAAAGTTACTTAAAATTACTTAAAAATATTTTTTTGATAATTTCACAAGAAATTATTTAGCATATTTTTGTTTAATGTTGATTCGTTTTATGTAAAAATATACAATAGATATATACTGAATTAGGAGTGATTCCATGTTAAATAATAAAGAGAACTATTCAAAGAACAATGTTGAACAAGCAAAAAGAGATATTCAATCTCTAGTGAGAAGTCGAATGTATTAAACTGGATTTGAATCTAGTCAAAAACAGAACATAAATTCTCATTTTTCGCCATAAAATTTTGAATAAGTTTTTTCCTAATTTCATCACCTTGAAAACCATCAAAAGCCATGATAATACTGTATTCTTTCAATGATGCACCTGACTTGCAGAGGGTAGCGTTACAAAGTCCCCCGTTTGATAACAAATCAGAAACACCTGAATAAAATAGAATTATTTTTCTTATCTTGAATCTTGGTAGTAATCTATATATTTAGAACCCAAAAAACACCCATCTTTACAATGGGTGTTTTTCAATGAAATTTTATTTTTGTGGGTTTAAAATGATATTTAGAATCTAGTTATGGTATAATATTGAACTATAATTTAAATGTAAGAGGTATACGAGATGATTTTAGAAGAATTTGACCCCAACCGACAGGCTATTATTGATCCACAAGACTTACACAAATCAATTGAAGGATTTTCAAAGTAGTCATATCGTGCTTTTCAAGAGTAACTTTTGCGCGCCTACCTGAGAATTACTAACATGACGAAATTACAAGAACATCTATGGCTAACTTTGAAGCCATTGTCTATGGGATTACTATTGGAGACCGACAGATTGCTGTCTTTAATGCGCCAGTTGGGGCTGCTTCCTGTGTAGGAATTATAGAGAATTTGATTCAATTTGGGATGGAAAAACTCGTTCTCTTTGGAACTTGTAGGGTTTTAGACCAAGATATTGAGGCGACCTCCATCATCATTCCAACATCTGCCTTTCGAGACGAGGGGACTAGTTACCACTATCTTCCGGCAAGTGATGAAGTGAAAGTGAACAAGGGAATACTTCCTCTCTTCCAATCTTTTCTGGATAGTCATAAAATTTCATATCAAAAAGGAAAAGTTTGGACGACTGATGCTCCCTATCGGGAAACCATCGGCAAGATGAAGCGTCGAAAGGAATCAGGAGCTATCTGCGTTGATATGGGGTGCTCTGCCGTAGCGGTATTAGCAGATTTTTGGGGATTTGAACTCTGCCATTTCTTCTATGCGGCGGACCACCTCTCGGAAGAAAAATGGGATATCAGAACCCTATCTAGTCATGCGGACTTAGATAGTAAGGACCGAATCGCAGACTTGGCAATACAATTTGCGCTTTTTTTGGGAAAAGGCTGATTAAATAAAACAAACTTTAATATCTTGAAACTAGTCGCCTCTAATAATATTAACACTTAATGTTATTATGCAGTTAAATCAACTATTTATTCGAGACTTTTAGTGTTATCAATATCAAATTGAGATTTGTCTTCAGTTACCAAAAAGTTACTAAAATTTGAATAATGAGTCTATTTTGCAAGATTTAAAAATCGCTATTTTACTAATGAAGTAAATAATATAGATATTACAGCAAAACACAAAATATGATACAATAAAAACCATTAATAGTTCGATCATTTATCAAAGAGGAGTAAGCATTATGAAAAATATTTATATGTATATTCAAGATACTATGGCCGATTGAGATCACGGCTATTTGATGCATGCACTACGTTTATAGGCTATGTTAGGAGAACCTAAAGTAAAATTATTAACGGTTTCTAAAGGGAAAAAGTCTATAAAAATTGATTGAAGTAAGATATATAAAGGAGAAAAACGATGATAGAAGAACGAATCCATACTACAAAGCAGTATGTTAAAACTTTATTTGCTGATCGAGCGGATGGCCATGATGTAGAGCATACCCTTCGCGTCTATACCAATGCTATGAGAATCGCACAAGCAGAAGGTCCATGTGATATGGAGATAGTGGGCTTGTCAGCTCTTCTTCACGATGCTGATGATGATAAATTATTTCAAACAGATAATAATGCGAATGCTCGCACGTTTCTAGAAGAGATTTGTATTCCTCAAAACCGAATCGACCAGATTTGTCAGGTTATCAATGCTGTTTCTTTCAGCAAAAATCGCGGTAAACATCCAGAAACCTTAGAAGGCAAGATTGTCCAGGATGCAGACCGGCTCGATGCGATAGGAGCTGTAGGAATTGCGCGAACTTTTTCCTATGGTGGCCACAAAGGGAGACCCCTTACTGATACCGTCCAACATTTCCACGACAAGTTGCTCCTCTTAAAAGATGAAATGAACACGGAGACTGCCAAACAAATGGCAGAAAGTCGCCATCAATTTTTAATCACCTTTCTAAATGAACTAGAAAAGGAATTGTACTGAATAAAATATTGAAATTAACTTTTATAAAAGACTCATTTGATAGGAAGATATGCTAAATCGACTATTAAAACCCCCATTTTAAGTTGTTCAATGCATTCAGACATCCTTATCTAAATCGAACAATTACCGGTACCTCCGAACGGCAACGAACGTTAGCGCCATCACTTACACTATATTCAAGATATTTGAAGAATCTAAAAGGGTTTAAACCAAACAAAAGGCGTCTAAATATCTAGACGTAATCTAATTTGAATTATCTTTATCTGGGGTATGAGTCCGTGTCTTTAACGGGGGTTACAAAAATTTGAAAAACGAGTCTATTTTGCAAGATTCAAAAGGCTTAAAACTCTATCAAATCAAGGTTGTAAGATTTAAATAATGTAGTTATGGAACTCAAAATCCAGCAATGGCAACATCGTGCCGGTTCGACCCCGGCTGCTGGTATAATGATTAAGACAAGGTTTTTAAGCCTTGTCTTTTTTGTTTTTATCTTTTCTTATAACATTATATTAATATAATTTCTAATATTTTTATCCACTATTTTGCTTTACAAGATACTTCTTCTATGATACTATTATGTGTAACAAGATAGTTGGAATTTATTAATTATATAATAATAACTAAAAACTAAGAAAGGAGGTTTCAAAATGGAAATTAACACTTCTCAAATACTAAAAGGCACATTAGAAGCATGTATTTTACAGCTGATAAAAAATAAAGAAATGTACGGCTATGAAATAACTGAGCAGCTTTCCAATTATGGACTTGATATGGTTGCCCAAGGAACTATCTATCCACTACTTTTAAAATTAGAAAAGGAAAATATGGTCACTAGTTATTTAAAAGAAAGTAACTCTGGACCTCCTAGAAAATATTATTCAATTACCAAAAATGGTGAAGAGTATATAAACTCATTTAAAAATGTATGGGGAAATATAAGTACTACGATAACAAAAATTTTAGAAAACGAATAAAGTCTAGAGGAGGATTAATTATGAACATTGCTGACTTAATAAAACAAAATAACAAACTTAGATCACAACTTAATGAAGATAATAAGAAATATTATGAAGAACTTTTAGTTGCTTGTCGGATGAAAAATACTACAAAAAAAGAATCAGAACTAGAAATTCAATTACTGGAAATATTACAAGATTTGATCCTATATCAAAAACAAGGAAAAAACTTTACCGATGTTTTTGGAAATGATATAAACAAATTATCTTCATCAATACTTGTAGAACTTCCAAAGGAAAATAAAGGAAAACTATTAAGATTTTCTCTAGTTTATCTTCTAATATTAATTATTAGTTCTCTAGTACCTTCTGTATTCACTAGAACTATACAACCAATTACAACAATGTTATCTATATTTTTATTAGTTTTAGGATCATCAGCTTGCTTATATCTATTAATTTATAAAAAACAAGTAAAAATAAGTGGTTTATTTATATATTATCACTAATTATATTTGAATTGTCATTTTTTTTAATACCTATTCTAGATAAATTAAAAATAATTCCAGAATACCTTTCTTTAGAAGTAACAATATCAACTAACTTCTTATACTTCTTTGGAATTTTTAGTGCACTTTCGTGCATATACATTTTTTTAACTTTTAAAAAATACTATTCTAAAAAGATATAGTAAACTAGCTCGACTATTCTATTTGTCGAGCTAGTTTTTATATAAGTTCACCTTAGTGAAATAATTTTAATTTAAAAATAACATTTTTTCTATTGAATAATTTTTTTAAAACTGTTATAATGGTAAAACATTATTTTAGGAGGAAGCCATGAATAATTCGATTTTCGATAAATTAAAACATGCTGAACAAGGCGCTAAACTTAGTATTTTATCATATTTGCTACTTACAGTATTAAAACTTGGTGCTGGTATATTCTTTAAATCATCCGCTCTTGTTGCCGATGGTATTAACAACGCTACCGATGTAATTTCATCAGTTTGTGTTCTTATCGGTTTAAAAATTTCTAGAAAACCAGCAGATGAAGATCACCTTTATGGTCACTTTAGAGCCGAGCTTATATCTACATTAATAGCTTCATTTATTATGCTATATGCTGGAATCGAAGTAGTAATGTACGCGATAAAAAAAATCATCTCAGGAACGATTGAACAACCTAGCATACTATCAGCAGTTGTAGCATTTATAGCTAGTTTAATTATGCTTGGTGTATATTTCTACAATATTCGCCTCGCTAAAAAAATTGGTAGCAAGTCACTAAAAGCTGCCGCACTTGACAATCTAAGCGATGCATTTGTTTCTATAGGAACATTAGTTGGTATTATTGCTACATATATCGGTGTACCAATAGCTGATTCAGTAGTCGCAATTATAGTTGGATTACTTATTATTTACACATCAGTTAGCATCTTCAAAGAATCTACACATATTCTTACTGATGGTGTAGATACTGAAGTGATAGACAAGGTTAACGATATTGTAAATGACATTAAAGGTGTAACATCAATAGTCGATACAAAGGGTAGAACTCATGGCTTATTATACTTTATCGATATTACTGTTACTGTCGAACCATCATTAAATGTTAAACAAAGTCACGACATTACCGTAAAAATTGAAAAAGCACTCTCTAAAGAATTCTATTATTGTGAAACTTTAGTACACTTAGAACCACATGGCATTCCATGTCACACATATTAAATTAATTTTGATGAAATTATACACCCTATAACACCTGTTATTTCAAGTATAATTTCATCTTTTTTATTGTTCGTACGTTTGACAAAAACTAATACTAAAAGTATAATTATTGTACATATAAAAGTATTTTTAGTCTTAGTTATTTTTTAATTAAATAGCTTAAAATAATACTTAAATAAAAATTGGAGTTTTTAATTTATGACACACGCAAAAGCAATATTCTTCGGTGAACATGCCGTCGTTTATGGATATAAAGGAATAACTATTCCCCTTCCGCAGATGAACGTCGAAGTTACATTAGAAGACACAGAGACAATTCAACAACGTGATGAAATTTTAAGTTTTATCGCTGATACATGCGGAATTGATAAAAAAACAAAAATTAATATAACTAGCACTATTCCTGTAGGACGTGGGCTGGGGTCTTCTGCTGCGCTAAGTATCGCTATTGCAAGTGCCAAAAAACTCCCAAATGTACGAGAAATTGCAAATAAATGCGAAAAATTTATTCACGGCAATCCTAGTGGTATAGATGTTAATCAAGTACTCAGTGATACTCCCCTTTTATTTTCTAAAAAAGAAGGAGCTAGTGAATTAGATTTTGACTTAAATAGTTATTTACTAATTATCGATACAGGAGTTATTGGAATTACTAAAGAAACTCTTAAGCATATAGCGGATAATTATGATAAATATGAAAAATTTATTGCTGAATTAGGTGAAATCACTGATTTAGTAATCGAACCATTAAAAAATAAAGACATCAATCTTGTCGGACAATATATGTACAAAGCACATGACTTATTACAAAAACTTGGGGTAAGTCACGCTAGCAACGATGAGGTTGTGGAAATTTGTAAAAATAATAATGCAGTCGGTGCCAAACTAACTGGTGGTGGTGCTGGTGGTTGTTGCATTAGTCTTAGCAAAACAAAAGAAAATGCATTAGAAATTCAAAATGCATTAAAAGAGAAAGGATATTCATCATGGATAGTTACAGTTTAGGTTATGCTAATATTGCCCTAGTAAAGTACTGGGGGAAAAAATCTAAAGATCCTGTCTTACCTTATAATCCTAATATTTCTTTAAGATTAGACAATCTTTTATCAAAAACAAAAATCGAAAAAAATGACAACAATGTTGATGAATTTTATATCAATGACGAAAAACAAAGTCAAGAAGAAGTAGATAAAATGATTAAGTTCATCTCTAAATTTACACCAACAAATCGTGAAGCTATAACTATAAGAAGTTATAATACTGTACCAACTGCTGCAGGGCTTTCTTCAAGTTCTAGCGGTACTATGGCTTTAGTTCTTGCTTGTAATGAATATTTCAAATTAAACAAAACTACTAAAGAATTAGTTGAAATAGCTAAAGAAGGATCTGGTTCTTCTTGCCGAAGTTTCTATAAACTTGCTGCATGGCTTGAAGATGGAGGTGTTGAAGAATTAGAATGTTCTTTAGATTTTGGAATGATGGTTCTTGTAGTTAACGAGAATAGAAAGAAAATTTCTAGTCGTGTTGCTATGGAACGTTGCGTTCAAACATCAACAACTTTTGATGCCTGGGTTGAAAAAGCTAAAGGTGATTTCGTATTAATGAAAGAAGCTTTAAAAAATGCTGATTTCAAAAAAATTGGAGAAATTACAGAAAGTAATGCTTTAGCTATGCATGGTACTACATCTACATCTACTCCTAGCTTTTCATTCTTAACAGAAGAAAGTCATATGGCGATGGATATTGTAAAAGAACTGCGTTCTAAAGGTTATAAATGTTACTTCACAATGGATGCTGGCCCGAATGTGAAAGTACTTTACTTAAGGGAAGACCAAGACAAATTATATGAGGAAATTTCAAAATTATGGAAGAAAAAAATCATTTTGTGCATGGAGTAGCCTACGGTAAACTCTATCTCGCTGGTGAATATGCAATTTTAGAGGATTACGCTTCTGCACTAATAACAAGTGTCCCTAAAAAAATTACAGTATTTGTAGAGAATAGTGATAAAACTACTATCTTCGATACAATCAATAAAACCAAAGTTGGATTATTAGAAGAAAATAGTAACTTCACTCTTGTCCAACAATTTATTTTATTTTTAACAGAATATACAAATTGTAATAAAACATTTTCTCTTACTATTTATAATGAACTTCACAATGACGACAAAAAATACGGTTTAGGTTCTTCTGGTGCGGTACTTGTAGCTATAGCCCGTGCTATACTATCATTTAAAAATGTAGCTTATAACGATTTAACTATTTTCAAACTAGTTGCCCTATTCAATATCAAACACAATCTAAGTGGATCTATGGGAGATGTTGCTGCGAGTATTAATGACGGTATTACATACTACGAGAAATTCAATGCTGAATTCGTTAATAATATGATACGTCAAGACAAGTCTGTTAAAGAAATAATAAACACTGATTGGGATGGTCTGCGTATTGAGAAAGTTCATCCAAAAGCTGATTTAAGCATACTAGCACGTTGGACGGGTGAAGCTGTAGACACGAAAGAACACGTAAAACTGTGGAAAAAACATAAAGACAACTACAAAGAAGAATTTAGAGTTTTTGTTGAAACTTCTAATACACTAGTGAAAACTTTAAAAGAGAATTTAGAAGAAACAGATGCTACATCTGCTTTAAGTACTATACGAAAACTTAGAGAAAATCTACTTTACTTAGAAAGTTTCTCAAAAATACCTATGGAAACAAAAGCAATGAAAAACTATATTGAGAGTCATTCGGCTGGGAAGCAAAGTGGTTCAGGTAGCGGTGACATTGTATTAGGATTCGAGAAAAATAACGATAAGTATCAGCTACAACTGAACTTAGAAAAATTATAATATATTACGAAAGGATTAATTATGAGAAAAAAAGATCATATCAGACTGGCACTTGCTGATAAAACAAAAGTAACTAGCTTAGACTCATACGCAATTGATTACAACAGTATCCCCCTTTTTGGATTAGACGATGTTGATACTTCTACATCAGTTTGTGGTGACCGTTGGGAATTTCCATTCTTCATCAATGCCATTACTGCTGGTGGTGAAGATTGTAATAAGATTAATCAAGACTTTGTGGAAGTTAGTAAAAGATGTGGAATTAAATTTTTCCCAGGATCATACTCTCCTGCTCTTAAGAGTAAAGAGGACGAAGAAGCTTATCCAAAAGGATATTCAGTAAACTTAGGATTAGATAAAGATCCAAAACTTGTTCTAGAAGCAATTGAAAAATCACAAGCAAAATACATTCAACTTCATACTAATCCTCTTCAAGAAATCGTTATGCCAGAAGGAGATCACAATTTCGAAAGTTGGTACGCTAACCTAAAAGAAGTTAGCTCTAAGTCTCCTATTCCTGTAATCTTAAAAGAAACAGGTTTTGGTATGAACGAAGCGACAATTAAACTAGCCATCGACTTAAATGTCCCAGCTGTTGACGTTAGCGGTATGGGTGGAACAAACTTCGCAAGAATCGAAAATGGCCGAAGAACTGATAAATCAACTTATCTAGAATCTATAGGTTACACTACCGCAGAAAGCTTAGAGATAGCATACTCTTATAAAGATAAAATTGATATTATCGCAAGTGGAGGTATACGTAATCCACTTGATGTTGTAAAATGTCTAGCTTTAGGTGCTAAAGCAGTTGGTGTCTCTAAAATATTCTTAGAAATACTTATAAACGAAGGAAAAGATGCCCTAATTCAAGAGATTGAAAAATGGAAAAAAGAAGTTAAATTCTTAATGATTTTAATGAACGCAAGAACAATCTCTGAATTAGATAAGAAAATAAGAAAAATAGAATTTTAAAAAAGAAGATTCCGTCCGTTTGAATGGAATCTTCTTTTGATTTATACTATATTTCTTTGGGGCTGACCCAAAATACCTAAATTTTAACAGAGTGTATACGATAACTCATAGACGCAGTAGTTTATTGATATCTAAATTTGCTTTATAAAAGCTTTTTAGATATCTAATAAACTTTGCGGGGGGGACTCGACAAAATCGACTTCTATGAAATCACGATTTTTGAGTCACTCCCTCTTCTAATGCTGATAATCTTTTAATCGCTTTATTTAAATCATCTTCTAAACTACTAATTTTAGATTTATTCTTCTGATTTTCCGCAATTAAATACCAACATGAAATTAATAACATAACATTTAAACAAATTATTGCAAACATACCATTCTCCTAATGTTTATAATTAAAATTAGAATAACACAATTTCTCTTTTTTAACAAGAGATGCTCCATTCGTTAATAATAGATATAAAAAAACCTCATCTTACGATGAGGTCATTATTTCTAAATAAATCTAAAAGAGGGAAAATTTTTAGATTTTACTAATAAATTGCGTGTTAATTACCAATTATTAATATTTACGTTTTCTAGCCGCTTC